>CAIXZV010000468.1 GCA_903924005.1 uncultured Chloroflexota bacterium
GCCTCGTGCTCGCCTGCCACGGTAAACACGGTGCGGTTGTGGCTTGGGTCCGAGGTGCGGTCCAGAAGGTGGACGCCCGGAACGGAGGCGAGGGCGGCGGCAAGACGGTCAACGACAGCAAGCCGGCGGCCTTCGGAGACGTTGGGAACACTTTCAACGAGCATGACCCGATGCTACAGGCGCGGCGAGCCGCCGTTAGCCCCGCCGTGCGCGCAGCGGCGCACCATCCGCTGACCCCTACCAGACGAATTGGTGGTGACAGCCCCCTGCAGTCGAGAATATCTGCCCTCCATGACCGAACCCGTCCTCCTCCCCGAAGTGACCATCACGCCGCGCGACAACGGCTCCCTCAAGGTGACCGGACCCGTCGCCCTGGTGGACGCTCAGGGCCAGCGATGGGAGCTGCCCGCCGGCAAGTCCGTGTTTCTGTGCCGGTGCGGCCACTCGGAGACAAAGCCCTTCTGCGACGGCGCCCACAGCACGGCGGGCTTCCAGAGCGTGGTCCGGGCGCCGGTGCCCGTCGAGGTTGAACAGGGCTGACCACGCGGCTGCGGCCGCCGGAGCCGCCGGAGCCGCCGGAGCCGCCGGAGCCGCCTGCTGCCGCGGGCTGATCGGTGGCACCGATCGGTGGCACCGATCGATTCCACGCGCGCCACCCGCGACTGATCGGTGGCACCGATCAAATCGACCGGTTTTGGGGCTTCCGGGCGCCGTTACGCGTCGGATTGATCGGTGGGACCGATCACCGGGGCACCTGCAACGCGAAATCGATCGGTGGGACCGATCACGCCCGGAGCCATGGCCGTCGCCGCGCTACGACTCCAGCATCGGGATGTGGACGCCGCGCTCGCGCGCGATGTCGATGGCGTGCTCGTAGCCCGCGTCCACGTGGCGCACCACGCCCATCCCCGGGTCCGTGGTGAGGACGCGCTCCAGCTTGCGTCGGGCGAGGTCCGTGCCGTCCGCGACCACCACCATGCCCGCGTGCTGGCTGTAGCCGATGCCCACGCCGCCGCCGTGATGGATCGACACCCAGGTTGCCCCGGCCGCCGTGTTCACGAGCGCGTTGAGCAGCGGCCAATCGGCCACGGCATCGGTCCCGTCCAGCATGGATTCGGTCTCGCGGTTGGGCGAGGCGACGGAGCCTGAATCCAGATGGTCACGGCCAATCACGATGGGCGCGCTCACCTCGCCGGTGCGGACAAGCTCGTTGAACGCCAGGCCGGCCTTCGCCCGCTCGCCATAGCCCAGCCAGCAGATCCGCGCCGGCAGCCCTTGGAACGGGACGCGCGCCTCGGCCATCTCGATCCAGCGGCGCAGGCCCTCGTCCTCGGGGAACAGCTCCAGGATGGCGCGATCCGTCCGCAGGATGTCTGCCGGGTCACCGGACAGCGCCGCCCAGCGGAACGGGCCGCGGCCCTCGCAGAACTGCGGCCGGATGAACGCAGGCACAAAGCCCGGGTAGTCAAACGCGTTGGCGACGCCTGCCTCCTGCGCCTGTGCGCGGAGGTTGTTGCCGTAGTCAAAGGCAATGGAGCCCGCCTCCTTGAAGGCGAGGATGGCGCGGACATGCGCGGCCATCGACGCTTTGGAGCGCTGCTCATACACATCGGGCTGGGCTTCGCGGAGCACGGCGGCATCGGCCAGTGAGATCTCGGCGGGCACGTAGCCGCCCAGCGCGTCATGCGCAGAGGTCTGATCGGTCACGATGTCGAACTTCTCGCCGGCCGCAGCCCAGGCGGGCTCAATTTCGGCGGCGTTGCCGACAAGGGCAATCGACAGGGCGTGCCCCTCGGCGGCGGCTTCACGGGCAAGCCGGAGCGCTTCGACCGGGTCATGCGTGAGGCGGTCCACGTAGCCAATCTCGTGGCGGCGCCGGGCGCGGTGCTCGTCCACCTCAATGGCAATGCAGACGCCGTCATTCATCGTCACCGACAGCGGCTGGGCGCCGCCCATCCCGCCCAGACCCGCGGTGAGCGTGACGGTCCCGCGCAGCGTGCCGCCGAAGTGCTGGCGGCCAATCTCGGCAAACGTCTCATAGGTGCCCTGGAGGATCCCCTGGGTGCCGATGTAGATCCAGGACCCCGCGGTCATCTGGCCGTACATCATCAGCCCCTTCCGCTCGAGGTCTCGGAAGACATCCCACGTCGCCCACTTGCCAACCAGGTTGGAGTTGGCGATGAGCACGCGCGGCGCCCACTCGTGGGTGCGGAAGACCGCCACGGGCTTGCCGGACTGGACAAGGAGCGTCTCGTCGTCCTCAAGTGCGCGGAGCTCGCGGACGATGGCGTCAAACGCCTCCCAGCTTCGCGCCGCTCGACCGGTGCCGCCGTAGACGACGAGGGCGTCAGGGTTCTCGGCCACCTCGGGATCGAGGTTGTTCATGAGCATCCGCAGGACGGCCTCCTGCTGCCAGCCCTTACAGGTCAGGGTGGTTCCGCGGGGGGCGCGGACGGGGCGGGGGCCGTGGAGCTGGGGGGCGGCGCTATCGGTGCTCATGGCCGCGGAGTCTACGCCGGGTGGCGCTGGCCGGGGAGCCGCATTAGGCCGTGGCGCCGCGAGGGACCGGTTTGACCAGCGGCACGCGGCTGCCATCGCCGAGGACGGCGACAAGTTCCAACTGCGCGCCTGCTGCCGCGGCAAGCCGCACGATCGTGGAGTACTTGACGTCGGTCGCGTGCTCGATGCGCGAGAGGTTCTCCTGACTCATGCCCGCTGCCGTGGCGAGTCCGTCCTGCGTCAGCCCCAGCGCGTCTCGAAGCGCCGAGATCGCCAGCACGACGTCTACCTCGCGCCCGAACTGCTCGACGCGCGCCCGTCGGACGGGGTCCGCAAGGGCGGCATCGATGTCCTGCTGGACGTCGTAGGTGGGGTCGTTGGTCGTCATCGGCCGGGTCCGCCCTTCGGCTGGTCCTCGTTGGGTGTTTGCTGCTGGGTTGTTCGGCTCGCGAGGTATCGGCTACAGATCGCGTCAGCGAGCGGGACAGCGGTCCGGTACCAAGCGGGACAAGTATTCGCTCCACGTTATATATCGTCAAGCGAATACTCCGGCAGACGCTGCCGCTCGCTCGCAATCGCGGGTGCGACCGTAGCGAGCAGCGCTTACCCGCTACTTACCAGGTGGAGACCGTCAGGAAGCGGGGCGTCGCGTGGTGGCCGCGTACTCGACGATCAGGCGTCCGCCCAGCCAAAGAAGCGCGACAAGGGCGACTACCAGGGTCGCCACATAGGCGATCTGCGACGGCATCACCACGAGCAGATCCAGATCCATCGAGCTCTTCCCGCCTGCCCACCACCCAGCCCTTGCGACCGGGATCAGCATGTTGAGCGGGAACATGGCTAGGAAGAACACGACGCTGTCGCCTCGCAGCCGAGTGCTTGTCTGCGGACCCGCGGGCTTTCGGCGGCCTCCGAGAATCTCCATGACGAGCCAGGGGAGGAGCAGGACCACGCATGCAACCCCCGTGATCACGATGCCCAGCAGCTTCTGGGCATCGTCATAGTCGAAGTAGTTCTCGACCCACGCCTCGCGGCCCGCGGCAAATGCCACGGCGGGCAACAGCTGCGCCAGTGCTGTCACGGTGGCAATGGAGAGGATCGCGCCGACCGCGAGCGCCCGCGCCTCTACAAATCGTCGCTGTCGGATCATCTCAGCCGCCATCTCGCCCCCCTTCGACACGTGATCGCCTGCCCAGCCATCGCAACGGTACAGCGAAGCGGGCCGGTCGCAGATGCGAATCCGGCGCGCCGTTGGCGGAGTTGCTGGCCCGGGTTACGCCTCGGGTGCCGGTGCCTCGGCTGCGGTCGCAGTAGCACCTGCGGCGTCTGCGCCGCGAGGCGCGGTCACACAAGCACGACCTCGGACGGACGCGAGGGCCGAGACGCCGTCGGGCAGGACCAGATCGCCCACCGTCAGCGATGCGCCGAACACGGCGAGCTGGGACAGGTCGAAGTGGATGGCATTGGGCAGGTTGGCCGGCAGCGCGCGAACCTTGAGGGCCGTCGGCGGGAAGACGAGCGTGCCACCCAGGTCCAGGGCCGGAGCGCTGCCATGGCCGATCTGCGGGGCTTCAGCCGCCAACTCCTCAGTCCTGCGGACCGCACTGCGCTGTTGGACATTCGGGCGGACCGGCCGGAGCCAGCCGTGATCTGAAGTGGCCGGCGTCAGCCCTGGAGGCCCGCCATCATCTGCTCGCCAAAGAGGCGGTCGCCCACCGAGAAGAGCGAGACAATGACGCCCGGGCCCGACAGCCACGCCTGGTAAACGCGGAGACCGCCGGCGCAGGTGGTGACGAAGACCTCGCGACCCGCGGATGTGGAGTTGGCGCGTGCCAGGACGCCGCCCGCCTGGGCGCACGACCCCTCGTCATAGGTGGTCCGCCAATCGCTCCACAGCGCATCCGAGAAGACGCCGGGCCGCAGGTGGGCGATGACGCCGGATGCCAGATCGTTGCCGTCCACCACGACGGCAAAGGCCGCGCGATCCACATTGGCGACAAACGCCGGGTCCGTGATGGCCTGCGCGAAGCTGTCGGCCTCCGACGTGATGGGCGCACCAGCGACGCTGGGCGGCAGGATCTTGAGCAGCGTCTCGTCCAAGAGGACCGCGGCGCCCGATGGCAGGGGCGTGGGCTGGGGCGTGGGTGAGCCTGCGGGCGTGGGCGCGACAGTGGGGGTTGGGACGATGGGCGTGGTTGGCCCGGGCGTTGTCGGCGGGACGGTGCTGCCGCATCCAGCAAGGAACGTCAGGCAAACGAGCGCCAGCGCCGCGGAGCGGCCCGCCCGCGTCACGCGAGTTCCCGGCGCATGACCGGCCAGCGATCATCCGCGGCGGCCACCACAAAGCCCAGGCCCTCCCAGAAGGCAGGCTCCGCGGCACTTGTGGCGTTGGGCTTGGCGCCGCGCTCCGGGTAGATCTCTACGGCAGCAAACCCGCGCAACGCCAGGTCCTCGCAGACGGCCTCAACCAGCGCGGCGGCGTGACCGGCCCCGCGGCCGGCGGGCGTGGTGGAAATGCAGGTGATCACCGCTGGCAGCGGCGAGGCGGGGAGACGCGGGTAGAGCTCGCGGGTGCGCATCGCCCGCGGATACGCGGAGAGCGGGCCGAACTGGATGTACGCGGCCGGTACGTCGTCCACCAGCAGCACCTTGGCGTATGAGCCGAAGACCGCCAGCCCTCGGCCAAGCAGTCGCAGCTTTGGCAAGGCGTCGGCCGCCACGGCTGGCCCCTTCTTCGGCGCGGGCGCAAATGGGTTTGCCGCCGGCTCATCGTCGCCTGCCAGAAACGGGTTGAACGCCGGTCCGCGCGACGGCGGGGCGAAGGGGTTCACCGCCGGCTCGTCATCGTCGTCGCCAAATGGGTTGCGCGGCCGGGAGCGGGCCACAGGCGGCGCGGCGGCGGCAGACAGCCAGGACGCGCGGGCGGCCTTCGAGCCGCGATCGGCGTCCTCCCAGTAGTCGCAGGAGCGGTGGTCAAACCCCGCATCCGCGCAGGGCGGGACAAGGGCGAAGGTGTCCTCGTCGCGGACGTCAACAATGCGGATGGCCATCGCCGGGAGTGTACGGCCACGAGCGCCTGCGCAACCCGGCGCAGCGCGCCGGGCGGCCGGTGAGTAGGTCAGCCGAGCACGAACCAGGCGACCCACACGGCGGACGCGACGGCCTTGTTGAGTTGGATCCGCAACTTGCCGGACGACGGGTAGTTGGGCCGGACCGACGCCACGTACACGCCGGTCTTGGTGGCCTGAAGGTTGGCGAAGCACAGCGGCGTCCCTGCGAGACCGCCCTTCGTGATCATGGAGACGTCCACGTAGCTTTTGCCGGCCGCAATCAAGACGCGGCCGCTTCGGTCTGGGAACTGGACGTGGCCCAACGCGCGAACGCCAACGTTGGCCTTGTCCTCTACGGAGCCGAACAGCGCGACGGCCGGCGTCGGCGCCGGGAGCCCTGGGCCAACGTGGCCGACGACACCGGTGCCGGTGGTGGTCGAGCCGCGCACAGCGGTGGAGGAGCCGGACGTGGCGTCGAGGGCGATGCCGCTCGTGGACACCGTGGACATCCCGACCCCCGTGGTGGAGGACGCGACGACCCCCCACCCGGAGACGCTCTCCCCACTCAGACCGACACCGTTGCCGCTTGCGCCCTTGATCGCGGTTGCGAAGGTCCCCGTGGTCACCTGAAACGCCTGGACGCCGTTCCCAGTCAGCGATGTCGTTGCGCTGATGGGGTTGTCCTGATTGAGCAGCAGCGACGGGTTGAGCGCGGCGGCCACGTTCGGGTCCGAGAGCCGCGACACCGCAAGGGCAGCTGCCCCACCGGCGGCGGCCGCAAGGATCGATCGGCGTGATCGGGGGGCTCGAGGTTCGGTCGGCATGGGTTCCTTCAGGCTGTGATTGGCCAGGACCGCCGGGGCGTATTGGAGCGGAGTGGCCAGATCATCGCACGGGCCGCGTGGCGGCCAGCCGCTACCCGGCTAGCCCAGCCAGCGCGCCGCCGTGGACCAGCGCCAACATCGCGGCCATGTCGGGGCCGGGCTCGCGATCCTCACCCAGCCGCGAAACGCTCGCCCGGATGATTGCGTGCGCCTCGACAATGCCGGCACCCGGTTCGGGCGAGGTCCCGTGCTCGCGGGCAAGCGCGTCACGCCGCAGGTCCAGCGCCTGCGCGGCAGCCATCAGCTCAATCGCCAGGATCTGCTCCACGTGGCCCAGCACGATCCGGGCGTGGCGCGCGGCGGAGGCGCCCATCGACACGTGGTCCTCCTGGTTGGCCGACGTGGGGATGGAGTCCGCCGTGGAGGGGTGCGCGTAGACCTTGTTCTCGCTGGCCAGGGCGGCAGCCGTGTACTGGACGATCATCAGGCCGCTGTTCCGGCCGGGGTCTGGCGCAAGGAACGCGGGAAGCCCGCCGTTGAGCCGCGGGTCCAGCATCAGCGCCGTTCGCCGCTCCGAGATGGCGCCTAGTTCGGACAGGGCCAGCTTCGCAAAGTCCAGCGCCAGCGCAATCGGCTCGCCGTGGAAGTTGCCACCGGAGATCACCAGGCCGCCGCCGGTGGCCAGCGCGTCTGTGGGCACGTCGCCGCCATCTGGGAAGACCAGCGGGTTGTCCGTAGCGGAGTTGAGCTCGATGTCCAGCACGCGGCGCAGGTGGTCAAACGCGTCACGACAGGCGCCATGCACCTGGGGCACGCAGCGCAGCGAATACGGGTCCTGCACCTTGTGCGAGCTGCCGTGGTGGGATGTCTGGAAGCCAGAGCCGCGCAACAGGTGGCGCACTTCCGCAGCAACGGCGATCTGCCCCGGGTGCGGCCGTGCCAGCTGGTATGGCGCGGCGTACGCCACCTCGGTGCCAAGCATGGCCTCAAGCGTCATGGCCGCGGCCACAGACGCGGTTCGGGCCAGCCGGTCCGCATCTGCCAGCAGCAGCGCGCCAATGGCGCTCATCAGCTGCGTCCCGTTGAGGAGCGCAAGCCCCTCCTTGGGGCCCAGGATCATCGGCTCCAGCCTCGTCTCGCGCAGCGCAATGAGCGCAGGCACCACTTGGCCGTTGAACTCCACCTGGCCGCGGCCAATCAGGGGCAGCGCAAGGTGGGCGAGTGGCGCAAGGTCCCCGGACGCGCCCACGCTCCCCTGCTCCGGCACCACCGGGTGGATGCCCAGGCGCAGGAACTCGCCGATGCGGTCAACGATCTCCGGCCGGGCGCCCGAGTGCCCCAACGCCAGCGTGTTGGCGCGCAGCAGCAGCATCGCGCGGACAACTTCGCGCGGGAACGGGCGGCCAACGCCGGCGGCATGCGAGGCCAGCAGGTTCTCCTGCAGACGACCAGCGTCCGTGGGCGGGATAAACGTGGTGGCAAGATCGCCAAAGCCTGTGGTGACGCCGTAGACCACCTCGCCGCGACCGACGAGGGTGTCGATGACGGCGCGCGCCTCGGCCATGCGCTCGCGGGCATGCCCGTCAAGCTCGATGTTGGCGCCATGGCGGGCCACCGCCTCCACGTCGGCAATGGTGAGGTTGGCGCCCGTCAGCATGACAAGGTCGTGCTGGTTGGCGCTGGGAGGGGCGGCAGGGAGAAAGTGGGGATCAGTCACCGGGCGAGGATAGTCGGCGCGCGGCAATCCGGGGCGGCAGGCGTGCGGCGTGGGGCGCGACGGGCCCCGCGGCACCGGACGCACGGGACGGGCCCCGCGGCACCGGACGCGCCGATGGATGAAAACTTCATCGACCTGCGCACCAGACGCACGGAATCTGGTTGCGCGACCGGCTCACGCGGCGCTTTCGCCCCCGTGGTGCCGTAAGCGATGAAGTCTGTATCTGGAGAGGCGTCAGGTGCCACCCGGACCCGGCCGATACGATGCGCCGATGGATCCCCACATCGCGGCCTTCATTGGCGTGGCGGCGCTGCTCACCATCTCGCCCGGACCCGATATGGCCCTCGTCATGCGCAACGTGCTGCGCGGCGGCCAACGCGTGGCGCTTGCGTCCGCGATGGGCGTCGCGGCGGGCTGCCTCGTGTGGGGTATCGGCTCGTCGCTTGGGATCGCGGCGGTGGTGGCCGCCTCGCCGACGGCCTACACGGTGCTGCGGCTGGCGGGCGCCGTCTACCTCGGGGTCTTGGGCGTGCTCGCGCTGCGCACAGCAATCTGGCCGCCACCAACGACGCCCGACGCTGACCCGGCTGCCCGGGCCGTCGCGCTGTCCCGCGCGTCCGCCTTCCGCGTGGGCCTCCTGAACAACTTGGTCAATCCAAAGGTTGGCGTCTTCTACGTCACGTTCCTGCCGCAGTTCGTGCCGTCCGGCGCTCCGGTGTTTGCCACGTCGGTGTTCCTCGCCGGCATCCACGCCGCGCTTGGCGTGCTGTGGCTCACGGCATACGGCTCTGCCATCGGCCGCCTTGACGCCGTCCTCCGGTCAGTCGGCGTCCGCCGAGGGCTGGAGGCCGTCACGGGCCTGGTCCTTGTCGCGTTTGGGCTGAGGATTGCTGTGGGCGCGTAGTGCTGCCGTTGTGGGGAGGTGGGCTATGCTCGGCCCCGTCCCGCGACGGCTCACGCCCGGCGCGCACGTCACCTGCAAACCCAACAGGAGCCTTTGAACTCCGTGCTCGCCTTTATCGACCAGATCGCGCTGCCGTTCCTGACGTCGCTGTATGGTGCCGTGGGCTATCTCGGCGTCATGGCGGCCATGGCCATCGAGTCCGCCATGATCCCGCTCCCGTCGGAGCTCATCCTGCCGATGGCCGGCTTCCAGGTCAGCGACCCCACGCTGATTGAGCCGCTCACGCACGGCCCGTGGAGCTTCTGGGTGGTGGTCATCGTGGCCACGCTTGGCAACACGCTGGGCTCGCTCATCGCCTACGCCATCGGGGCCTATGGCGGGCGCCCATTTCTCGAGAAGTTTGGCCGCTACCTGCTGATCCGCCCGCACGAGATTGAGATCGCGGACCACTTCTTCACGAAGTACGGCAGCGCGACGGTGTTCATTGGCCGCCTGCTGCCCATCGTCCGAACGTTCATCTCGTTCCCCGCCGGCGTCACCCGCATGCCGCTGGGCAAGTTCATCGCCTACTCCACCGCCGGTGCGCTCCCCTGGTCCATCGCCCTGGTCTTCGCGGGCCAGCAGCTTGGATCCAAGTGGAACGACATCCGCCACGCGCTCCAGCCGTTTGACATGCTGATCGCCGCGGCGGTGGTCGCGGGCTTCGTGTTCCTCCTCTGGTGGCGCCTAGGGATGCCGGGCCGGCCGAAGAAGCAGACCCCCGCCGCCTGACCGAAGGGCGCTAGCCCCAGGGCGGCGCTAGCCCCAGGGCGGCGCTAGCCCCAGGGCGGCGCTAGCCCCAGGGCGAGGCGTCGGGTGCGCGCAGGTGTTGCGTGTCGTTGAGCAGCAGCAGCTTCGCCGCCGCGGGCACGCCATCCGCGTCCCAGCGCAAGACCGTGAGGTTGCACTGGTCCTGCGCAAACCGGCGCCGATAGCCGCGGACGTCCACGCCCAGCGCCACGGAGAGCAGGATCCGGTTTGTGGTTGCGTGGCCCACCACCAGGACGCGGCGCTCCGGTGGCGCCTCGGGGGCGCGACCGCCCATCGCCGCGCGGAACGCAGTCTTTGCGTGCCAGCTCCGCTGCTCCTCCAGCAGGTCCGTGAGAAAGCGCTCCACACGGGCCGCAACCTCATTCCCAGACTCACCGCCGGGGCAGTGGGTGGTGTCGGGCGCCGCCTCCCAGGTCTCGCGTCGTTTGGCGTCCTCGGCCCGGACCTCGTCGTATGTCCTGCCCTCCCAGTCGCCGTAGTCCATCTCTTTGAGGCGGGGGTCCGCCTCGGACGGCGGGGCCGTCACCGCGAGCAGTGCCGTCTCGCGGGCGCGGAACATTGGGCTGGTGATGACGCGGTCAAACCGCACGCGGGCGAGGCGGCGGCCAAGCGCTTCCGCCTGACGCCGACCTGCGGCGTTGATGGAGATGTCGATGTGCTGACCGATGTGCTGTTCCGGAACGGAGCGGTCGGTCAGGCCGTGGCGGGTGAGGACGAGGGTGAGCATCAACGGTGAGTCTAGGGCGGGTCGGGGATGCGAGAATGGTCGCCTGAAGCAGCACGAGTACAGACATGACCGATACGCACGCCAGCACCGCACCAGACAGCCACGCAGCCGCAGGTCACGGCGCAGGTCACGGCGGTCACGATGAGCACGGCCACGACGCGGACACCATCGGTCCCATCGACGTCAAGATGTGGGGCGTTGGCATCGTCGGCGTGATCGCGGCGGTTGTGGTGGTTGCCTGCTTCGTGCTCGCAACCGGGTTCTCGTTCGGGGCTTAGGCCGGCGCCTGCGGGCCGCCATGCTCGGCCACGGCGGCCGCGTCGGGCTCGTCGGTCACCCAAGCTGACTGCATCGGCCTGTCCCACCAGGGCGTTGGCGACATCGTGATCTTCTCGAGCACTTGCAGCGGCCGGTCGTAGTTCACGCGCCAGCCGTTGAAGTCTCTCCACGCCTGATCGCGGTCCTCCACAAGGGGCACACCCGCGTCAGCGAGCACGCGCAGCGCAGCGTCAAACCGGGCGCGGTCAATGCTTGTGGGGTCCGTCGGCTGCGCGTTTGCCACCATTGGCACGTTGAAGAAGCTGGTGATGCGACCCAGCGCGATATACCCAGAGCGGATCATCAGGTCTGCCTGAACGTCCATCGGAATGGCCACCGCGGACCGGGCCAGAGCGGCAGCGTCCATGATGGCGCCCGCAGCGTTTACCCAGGACTGGTTTGGCTGCTGGCTTCGGTAGAACACCAGGACCGGCAGCGACGTGTGCGTCTCCTCCAGCTCCGCAAACCACTGCTCCCAGCGCTCCCACATGGGATGGAGTGCGGCGAACCCGGAAAGGCGGTGCATCCGCGTCAGCATCACCACCGGTGACGGCGGCGAGTCCGCGCGGACCTCAAGCAGGCTGACCAGCAGCTCGCGGCGCGAGAACGCGCCGTAGATCGTTGGCAGGTATGAGATCAAGAGCGCGACGAGGGCGAGGCCAATGGCCGCCTCCGCAAAGGCGACAGCCTCGCCGCCGGGAACGGTGGGCCGGTAAAAGCCAAGCGTGAGGAGCGATGAGCCGCTCACCGCGAACGCGTCGGCAGGCGCCACGCCAAGCGCCCAGAAGATGGCGGCAAACCCGGTTAGGACCAGAACGAGCCACCACGCCGGCAGCAGGACCAGCGCAACAGGGCCGTAGTAGGCCATGACCCGATGGCGAAACTCATAGGGCCGCGATGGCCGGGCCACCAGCAAGAACACGTTGCGCATGACGCGGAAGCTGACGCGGGTGAGCCCATCGTTGTCGCCGCGGGGCACGACAAACGTCCTCACGCCGGACATGATCGTCCGCGCAACCAGCAGTGCCCCAAGGATGCCGATGACGGGCTGAAGCGGGTTCATCGCGGCAGCATAGCCCGCGACGTCGCGCGCACCGGTGAACTGGGCGCGCCGCTCCGCCCCGGCTCCGGCTGGCGTCCCGGTTGCGGCTGAGTCACCTCTACATCAAATCGGCAGGGCTCCTGCGTGACTCGATGACCAAACCCGGCCCCCGGGGATTGAACCCTGCACGCCGCAGCCGTTCCTGAGTCACTGGCGCATCACTGGGCGCAGATGCAAACGCCGGGCCCTTGCGGACCCGGCGTTTGCATTTCTGACGTGAGGGCTGGCGCACCGCCGGGCGAACCGGCCGTTGCGCCTCGAAGGGCCTAGAACAGCCCCACGATGTTCCCGTCGTCGTCGATTTCGATCTTCTCGCCGCCGGGGCGGGAGTTCAGGCCGGGCATCGTGCGCATGTCGCCAAGGATCGGCGTCACGAAGCCGGCGCCCGCGCTCAGGCGAACCTCGCGGACCGGGATCCGGAAGCCCGACGGGGCGCCCAGGAGCTTGGCGTCGTGGCTGAGGCTGTACTGCGTCTTGGCCATGCACACCGGCAGGTTGCCGTAGCCCATGTCCTCGTAGAGCTTGAGGCTCTTCGCGGCGGCCGGGCTGAAGTCCACGCCGTCTGCGCCGTAGATCTTGGTAGCGATGGTCTCAATCTTCTCGCGCAGCGGCATGTCGTCCGGGTAGAGCAGGTGGAAGTTGGGGCTGCCCTCTTCCGCTGCGGCCCAGACGGCCTTGGCAAGTTCAACGGCGCCGGCGCCGCCGTCCGTGAAGTGGCGCGCCTCAACGGCGTCTCGGGCGCCAGCGGCCAGCGAGACCTCCTTGATGACCGCAATCTCCTCCGCCGTGTCCGTGGGGAAGATGTTGATGGCCACCACCACCGGCACGCCGTACGAGCGGACGTTCTCAATCTGCTTGGCAAGGTTGGCGGCGCCGCGGCGAACGCCCTCGGGGTTGTTCTCCAGCAGGGCCGGGTCAAGCGGCTTGCCCGCGACGATCTTGCCCACACCGCCGTGCATCTTGAGTGCGCGGACCGTGGCCACGATGACCGCGGCGTCGCAGACCATGCCCGACGCTCGCAGCTTGATGTCGAAGAACTTCTCGGCGCCCATGTCCGCGCCAAAGCCGGCCTCGGTCACAAGGATGTCTGCGCCTGCGAGGGCCGCCCGGTCCGCAAGGATGGAGTTGTTGCCGTGCGCGATGTTTGCAAACGGGCCGCAGTGGACAAAGGCGGGGCCGCCCTCGAGCGTCTGCATCAGGTTGGGCTTGAGCGCGTCCTTGAGCAGGACGGCCATGGAGCCCGCGACATGCAGGTCCTCTGCGGTGATGGGCGTGCCGTCGCGCTTGGTGGCCAAGACGATGCGGCCAAGGCGGGCGCGCAAGTCCTTGAGGTCCACGGCGAGGGCCAGGATGGCCATGACCTCGGACGCCACCGTGATGACGAACTGGGACTGGCGCGGGTAGCCGTTGTCCTTGCCGCCAAGGCCCACAACGATCTCACGCAGGGCGCGGTCGCTGATGTCCAGGACGCGCGGCCAAAGGATGTTGTTGGCGTCGATCCCCAGGGCGTTGCCGTGGTGGATGTGGTTGTCGATGAACGCGGCTGCAAGGTTGTGCGCTGCGCCGATGGCGTGGATGTCGCCGGTCAGGTGGAGGTTGAAGTCCTCCATGGGGATGACCTGGCTGTAGCCGCCGCCGGCCGCGCCGCCCTTGATGCCGAAGACCGGGCCCAGGCTGGGCTGGCGCAGCGCCACCGCGGCCTTCTTGCCGATCTTCTGGAGACCCTGGGCCAGACCAACGGTGGTGGTGCTCTTGCCCTCTCCCAGCGGCGTGGGGCTGATGGCCGTCACCAGCACGTACTTGCCGCGCGGGCGCTCGCGCTCCTGTCGCTCGATGCCCTCGATGGTCACCTTTGCCTTGAAGTTGCCGTACAGCTCAATCTCGTCATCGTGGAAGCCAAGTTCACGGGCGATCTCCGTGATGGGGCGCGGCTTGACGGAGCGGGCGATCTCAAGGTCGGACGGGAACGGCATCTACTTGGCCTCCGGAGCGGGAACTTCGAGGGGGTGGGCGCCGAGCGGGATGGACCCTGTGGCCTTGGCTCTGGCGGCTTGGACGAGGTGGGTAAGCAGGATTGCGTTGGTGAGCGGCCCGACGCCGCCCGGGACCGGGGTGATGGCCGACGCCACCCGCACGGCGCTGTCGAAGTGGACGTCGCCGACAACCTTGCCCTCGACCACGTTGATGCCCACGTCCACAACCACCGCGCCGCGCTTGAGCATGTCGCCGGTGACGAAGTTTGGCTTGCCGATGGCCACGATGACGATGTCCGCCGTCCGGATGATGGCCGGCAGGTCCTCGGTCTTGCTATGGCAGATGGTGACCGTGGCGTTCTCGCGCAGCATCAGCATGGCGGCGGGCTTGCCGATGACGTTGGAGCGGCCGACAACCACGCAGTGCTTGCCGGCGATTTCGATCCCAGACTGCTTGAGGATCTCCACGCTGGCGTGCGCCGTGGCCGGCAGGAAGCCCGCGTACCCAAGCGACAGCAAGCCCGCGTTGAGCGGGTGGATGCCGTCGATGTCCCGCATCGGGTCAAGCGTGTCGATCACCACGCGGAGCGGGATCCCTCTTGGCAGCGGCTGCTGGACGATGATCCCGGCGATCTTCGGGTCTGCCTGGAGAGTCCGGAGCGCATTGCTGACGTCATCCTCCTTGGCGTCCGCGGGCAGCTCAACAAGCCTGTCGCCAATCCCAACGAGACGGCACCCGTCGAGGATCTTGTGGAGGTACACAAGCGAAGGAGCATCCGCGCCCACGACGAGAACCGCGAGGGTGGGCTGGAAGCCAAACTCCTCGCGGAACGCGGCGACGTCCGCGGCCACGGTCTCCCGGATGGCGGTGCCAATGGGTCCTCCCCGCAGCAGACGGGGCCCGGCCTCAACGAGGCTTGTCATGCGGGGTCCACGGGAAGCGGATCCCGGCTCTCCCCGCTTCGCACGGCCTCCCGGGTCCGGTCCGCGATGCGGTCAATCTCGTCAGCCAGCGCCTGCGTCCGTGCAAGCAGATCTTGCGCAACAGACTCGTCCCCGATGGACGGCAGGTTGATGTACACGTTGGCCGCGGCCGCGTGCGATGCGGCAACCGCCATAAGGCTTGCCACCTCGAGGTCAGACGACGCGTTCTTGTTGCTGCGCCCGGCCAGCGCCTCAGCAATGGCAACCATCTCAAGACACGCCTGGACCGTGCGGAACGGCGCCATGGAGGCCTTGTGTGCGGCAGCGCGAATGGCGGCCGAGCGCGCCTCACGCTCTTCGTCTGTGTCACGCGGCATCTTCATCGCGTGGCCGTAGCCGGCGTAGGCATCGGCGTCTTCGTCCGCGAGGGCGAGAAACCGGTCCGCCAGCGCGTTGCCCGCGGCGATCGCCTCCGCGTGGAGCGCTGCGTGTGCCGCGTACTTTGGGCGCCCCTCCGAGAGGGATGCAACCATCGCGACGAGTGCTCCACCGAGGCTGGCGGCGATGGCTGCCGCGCTGCCCCCGCCCGGAACGGGCTCTCCGGATGCGAGCTTGTGGACGAAGTCTGCGACCGTCAGGTCGCGAAAGCGGGTTGTCTCAGTCACGAGAGCGATTGTAGGGATGCGGCGCAACGGTCCGCGCGTCCCACGCGCCCGTCATGGGCGGGCCGTCCGGCCCTGCCCCTTCTGCTGCCGAGACCTGCGATTACGCTGCGAGCGTGTGCTGATCCAGCCCGTCAATGGTCCAGCGGCGGGAGCGGTGCTGGAACGTGAGGGCGACGCGCGCTGTGGGGGTCTCCACCTCGAAGAGGGTCCTGGGCCCGGTGATCACCGGGTAGGCAGAACGCTCATCCCGGACCGAGACCAGACGCAGGACCGGGACGCGATCCTGGCCAAGCTGGATCTCGCGCGGAATGCCGCGGAGCCAATCCGTGCGGACCTGAACGGTAACGGGTGCGACGCGGACCATCGCCATGGTGACTACTCCTTCATCGGCGGGGGCTCGTCATCACCCGGGGGCACTCCGGATGTGAACGCCTGTTCTGTCGTTGGCTGCACCGTAGACCGAACAGGCGTTCTATGTCAAGCGTCGATGTCAGGGTCCAGGTCAGATTCTGTGACAGGTTGGCTGTCACGCCGAGTGCGCCCGCCGCGCGCGTCGCCCTCGACCGGCAGTTCGTCGCGGACCGCCTTCATCGGGTCGCGCTCAAACGGCGCCGGCAGCTCCGAGCGCACGAGCGTGGCCCGCATGACGGAACGCTCGCCGTACTTGCGCCTGATCGCGTCCAGCGCCTCGGCTGCCTTGTGGCGCCGCGGATCACCAGCCTCGGCAAACATCCCAAGCTGTTCGCGCTCGCGAAAGTTGGACGCCGTGACGCCCACGAGGCGGATCCGCTGTCCGCGGAGCTCCTTGCGCAACAGCACGAGCGTCGCCGCGTAGATCTCCTCGGTCAGATCGGCGGGCTGCTTGAGGCTCACTTGACGCGTGATGGTCGCAAAGCTCGAATCACGCAGTTTCAGCGTGATCGTCACGGCCTTCCAGCCCATCGACCGAAGCCGTCCGGCAACGCCGTCGGCCATACCCAGCAGCGCGCGCTCGATAACCTCTCGATCGCTCGTGTCCACGTCAAACGTGTGCTCGTGGCCAATCGACTTGGCAGCCTCGCCGCCCGCCACGGGATCAGGATCGATGCCGTGGGCGCGCTCCACCAGCGAGGCTCCGTGCTTGCCGAACCGACGCTCGATGGCGGCAGGCGGCAGCGCCGCCAAGTCCCCGATGGTCCGGACGCCAAACTCCGCCAGCGCGGCCGCCATCTTCTCGCCCACGCCCCACAGCCGTGAGATCTGCAGCGGTGCGAGAAAGGTCGCTTCCTCCCCGGGCGGGACAAGCACCAGGCCGTCGGGCTTGCGCAGGTCCGACGCCACCTTGGCGACAAGCTTTGTGGTGGCTACGCCAACCGAGATGGTCAGGCCCACCTCGTCGTGAACAGCCGCCTTGATGGCGCGGGCGATCGTCTCGCCGTCACCGAAGAGGGCGCGCGACGCGGTCACGTCGAGAAACGCCTCATCGATGGAGACCGGCTGCACCATCGGCGTGAACCGGCGGAGGATCGCCATCACCTCGCGGCTGGCCGTCTGGTACTTGCGCCCGTCCACCGGCAGGAAGATGCCCTGCGGGCAGAGCCGCCCCGCGGTCCGCAGCGGCATCGCCGAGTGCACGCCGAACTTACGTGCCTCGTAACTGCAGGTTGAAACCACGCCGCGCTGGTCCGGCCCGCCACCGATGATCACGGGCTTCCCGCGGAGTTCCGGACGGTCGCGCTGCTCCACGGCCGCGAAGAACGCGTCGAGGTCCACGTGGAGGATGGTGCGAGTGATCACGCGCGTGATTCTCAGTCCCTTGATCTAGACGCACCGGCCTCAGTGGACGGCCGCCAAACTGGGGATGTCAGCGACCTTCGGCCGTCCGGCTCGCTGCTAGGTTCTCGACAGGGGGCGCGGTAACAGCCCCGAGCGCTTCCGTGGGCGGCGCCGCGTGCACGTCCGGCTCGTCGCCCCCAGCCCACGCGTCGGCACCGCTCCCGGGCAGCATCGGCAGGACGACCAGCACGGACAGCATCTGCGCGAAATAGGCGAAGGACGTCCAGCGCTGGGCGAAGAACAAGACCGCCAGCGCCACCGCCCCACTTGCGGCTGCCGTGCGGAGCGATCGGTACGACGGCAGGGCTACGAGGATAAGCGCGATGGCGGCCGTGACGCCACCGATGATCAGGCCGTCTGACTGGGAGGCGATCGGCCAGCCCGTGTCTGCGGCGAGGACCCAGATGTTCCACCCGAACACGCCCTCGTGGTAACCGGCGAACGAGGCAAGCGCTCGCAGATAATCCAGACCCGACATGGCGAGGAACGGCAGGCTCACCACGGCCAGCGTGGCACCCAGCGCGACGAAATAGCGACGGAACAGACCCGGATGCGCGCGCAGGACCCACGCCCCCGTCGCGACGATGATCGGCAGAGTGGACTGCTTCGTCGCAAGCGCACAGCCCGCCAGGACACCGGCGATGACCGCATGTCGAGGCGTGTCTGAACGCAGGCTGGCGAGCGCCATCACAGCCAGCACGAGTACGGCGCCCGTACTGGTGTCATTGCTGCCGTCACCGACGAGTTCAATGAGGTTCGGCAGGGCCACATAGAGCGCCAGCATCGACATCCCCAGTACCTGCCCCCGCCCAAGCGCAAACCGGGCAAGCACGACCATCACCACCCATGCGCCGGCTAGCTCGGTCAGCGCCATGCCGTACAGACCGGCAACCAGGTGCCCTGGCAGATGGATGAGCAGGTTCACCGGCGGGTACGGGAAGGGGGCGCCAGGCGGCAGCGACGACTGGTAGACGTGGCGATAGGGATCGGCCCCATTCAGCAAGACCGTAAGCGCCTCGTTGGTCACCGCGAGCACATCGGACCCGTGCCCGCCATGGAGCACCACGTCCCAGCGCAGCACAAAGCCGCCGCAGATCAGGAATAAAGCGACCACCAGCGGCGCCCACGGGCGTACGCGCGGCACCATGATGACCCCGAAAGCGATCGGCCAAGCGAGGACCATCACGAGCCGGTCCAGCGAAGGCTTCAGATCGTTGCCTCGCCCTGACACGAGCAGGCCGAGGAAGACAATCAGGGCCAGGAGCAGGGAGGCCTGCGTCCGGTCAAGACCGCGTTCTTGCGGGCCGTCATCCATCGACCAAGTATCGCAGAGCGCCAGCACTGGGAATCGATACGCCCGGGCGATATCCGCCCGGGCGTGTCAGGAGTTGGCGGCCCGCCTGCAGGCAGGCTCGGTGGTCAGCCCTTCGGCTCGACGACGATCGTGACCTCAGAGGTCATGCCCGCGAGAACCTTGATGGCAACCTTGTAGGTGCCGAGCGTCTTGATCGGCTGGTCAAGCTCGATCTTGTGCTTGTCCACGACGATGCCGCGGCGCTTGAGGGCCTCGGCGATGTCCTGGTTGTTGATGGAGCCGTAGAGCTTGCCGCCCTCGCCCACCTTCACGCCCATCGTCAGCGTGGTGCTGCCGATGCGGGTGGCGGCAATCTCCGCCTCCTCGCGCTCGCGGCGCCGCTTGTCCTCACGGCTTGCGATGTCGTGCTGGTACGCGCGGAAGGCGCCGCCGGACGCAGGCACGGCGACACCCTGCGGGATGAGGAAGTTCTGGCCGTACCCGTCCGCAACCGTCTTCATCTCGCCCGTCTTGCCGAGCTTCGCGACGTCCTTCGTCAGGATCACCTTCACGCGATCGAACCCTCCTTGTTGATCCAGGCCCTGACCCTCGGTCCAAGCCCGGTTCTGGCCAGCGTGTCGCGGGCCAGCGAAATGGCGGCGGGGAGCCGGCGAATCATGCGCCGAAACCGCGCCGGTGTGAAGCGGCGGATGCGTGCCACGTCTGCGTCGAACGCGCCGCGGTCAACGCCCAAGGCGTCGAGCCGTTCGGCGAGCACCGCCTCGGGCACCCCGTCGAGAAAGAGGTCAACTGCCAGCACGACAACCACAAGGTCGTCAAGCCCGCCGATGACCGGCAGATCGTCCGGCAACAGGTCCCGGCCAACGAGCAGATAGCCCGCCGCCGCAGCCAGCGCCGTTTTGCGGGCGAGCGGGATGCGCTCGTCCCGAACCAGGTCCCAGAACAGACGCCCGTAAACAGGTGCCCGACTGGCCAGCGGCAGGAGTGCAGCCCATCCGAGCAGACGCCGGAAGCCGATGCGCCGGGTTCGGCGCGCCGGTCCGGGCTGTCGGTCCTGCGTGTCGCGGCTATGCCGCGCTGCTCGAGCCACCCTAGTCCTCGCGTGATTCTCCTTTGTCCACCGCTGGGACTCAGGGACCGTCGAGGATAGCACCGGGACCGCTGCACTCCAGATACAGACCCGGCCAGATGTCGGGATGCGCCGTTGACATCGAACGTCCGTTCTGTATGATGCATTCGGAAAGGAGGCGCCAGATGACTCGTCACGACGCCGAGCGGAAGCAGAAGATCATCGAAATGATCGCGGCAACCATCCGAGCGCGCGGGTTTCCGCCCTCCGTGCGAGAGATCGCGAAGGCGGTTGGGCTGAGCTCCACCTCCGCTGTCCATCACCACCTCCAGATCCTGGAGAAGGAAGGCCTGCTGGAGCGCGGTGCCGCAGAGGCGCGTGCAATCCGGCTGACGCCGCTGGCCGCCATCCAGTACGGCGCATCGTCGGAGGAGCTGGTCCCGCAATCTGCGCCCAGCATGTCCTACACGCTCGCCATCGTTGGGGAGATCGCCGCCGGCGGCCCAATTGAGGCGTATCAGGACGCGTCAGAGACCATCGCGGTACCGGATTTCATGGCCGCAGCCGGGGATTCGTATGTGCTGCGGGTGCGCGGTGACTCAATGATCAATGCGCACATTGAGGACGGGGACTTCGTCGTCATCCGCCGCCAGCCCACCGCACGGGACGGGGACATCGTCGTTGCCCAGGTGGAGGAGAACGGCGTCACGCTCAAGCGCTTCTTCAGAGAGAAGGACCGCGTGCGCCTCCAGCCGGCAAACGACAACTACCCACCCATGTACTACCCAGAGGTTCGCATCCAGGGGAAGCTCATCGGCGTCATCCGCCGCCTGGACTGACCTCGGCACGGAGGGCCGCCGGGGGCGGTTGTCCACAGCGCGTCAACAGGGCACGTAAAACCCGTGGATGGGCGGGGGCGCGGCGGCGCGCTTCGTGGAGCGCGCACGCTCCGGGCAGCGCACCATGCACCGCACGCCCAATGACCGCCGGAGCCAACGTATCCCGTGATTGACCGTCTTCCGCCCCAATCCATCGAGGCCGAGCAGTCCGTGCTGGGCGCCGTCCTGATTGACCGGGACACGATGATCGAGATTGGGGACATCCTCAAGCCTGAGGACTTCTACCGCCAGGCGCATGCCCGCATCTATGCCGTGATGCTTGACCTCTCAGAGCGGCGGGAGCCTATCGACATCGTCACGGTGTCTGAGGGGCTGGAGCGTTCCGGAGACCTAGAGGCGGTGGGCGGTCGTGCATACCTCGCCACGCTCACCAACCAGACGCCCACCTCGGTGCACGCTGCGCAGTACGCCCGCATCGTTGAGCGCAAGGCGGTCCTGCGCAGCCTGATCAGCGCTGCCGGCAAGATCGCCGGCATCGGCTACGAGGATCCGTCAGAGGTGGCGGAGGCCATCGACAGAGCGGAGGCGGAGCTCTTCGCCGTCAGCGAGCGGCGCATCTCCGCGGGTTTCACGCCGCTGCGCAGCCTGCTGCACTCGGCGTATGACCGTCTGGACTACCTCCACACGCACCGCGGGGAGATCAGCGGCATCCGCACGGGCTTTGGAGACCTGGACACGCTTACAACCGGTCTCCAGGGCAGCGATCTTGTGATCCTTGCGGCCCGCCCATCGGTGGGCAAGACCAGCTTCGCGCTCAACATCGCGGAGCACGCCGCCGTCCGGGACCGCAAGAGCGT
This sequence comes from uncultured Chloroflexota bacterium, assembly GCA_903924005.1. GTDB lineage: Bacteria > Chloroflexota > Limnocylindria > Limnocylindrales > CSP1-4 > CAIXZV01. The sequence goes on from CAIXZV010000468.1 coordinate 21,409, forward strand.
GGGCATCTTCAGCCTTGAGATGAGCAAGGAGCAGCTCGTCCTGCGCCTGCTGTCGTCCGTGTCAGGGATTGACTCAAAGCGGCTGCGGGACGGGTTCCTTGAGGAGATGGACTTCGCGCGGATTGCGCCGGCAATGCAGGCGCTGTCTGAGGCGCCCATGTACATCGATGACACGCCCAACATCACCACGATGGAGCTGCGGACCAAGGCTCGCCGGCTGCAGGCGGAGGTTGGGCTGGACATGGTGATCGTGGACTACCTGCAGCTCATGCAGTCCTCCACCACCAACCGGGAAGCCAATCGCGTGCAAGAGGTTGCGGAGATCTCCCGTGGTCTCAAGGCGCTCGCCAGGGAGCTGAAGGTGCCGGTCCTGGCCCTCAGCCAGCTGTCACGGCAGCCCGAGATGCGAGAGTCAAAGGAACCGCGGCTCTCGGACCTGCGAGAGTCAGGCTCCATCGAGCAGGACGCCGACCTTGTGATGTTCCTGTACCGAGAGAAGGAGCGGGGGGCGGACGACCAGAACGCGGAGGGCGAAGTGGTCAAGCTCAAGCTGGCCAAGCACCGCAACGGCCCCACGGGCGAGATTGATCTCTGGTTCCGCAAGTCCCTGACGCGGTTCCAGAACTACGCCGGGGACCGCTACGACACGGCCAACTAGCGCATCAGGGCTTCTCGTCGGGGAGGAGCGGCCGCACCACAATCGTGACGAGGGTGCCGTCCGCCTGCCGCAGCGCCAGACCGCCGGCTATTCCGCCCTGATACGGCGTGAGCCCAAGCACCTTCACCTGGTCAGGCGTCAGCGCATGCAGGCGGCCACCGGGGAACCCGCCCTCGGAAGGCGCCGTGAACGCGGTTGACGCGAGGTCCTTCCAGGGCCAGTCGCGAACCACCATGCCCTGCGCCATCGCGTTGTCAAACAGGATCCCGCGATACGCCGTGGGCTCGTACATCGCACCGCCCAGCAGCCCGCCCTGGTCAAAGTTGCCCAGCCGATCGGCCAACTTCTGGAACGCGGCGCGGATTAGGCCATCGGTCCCGCTGGTGTCCATGCCCAGCGCCCCCACGGACACGGTTTTGGACCCGCCATCTGCGTGGATCTCAAAGGTGGTGCTGGGCGCATCGGCAATGTTCACCGCCGGGTACGAAGGCCCCGCGCGGCCGAGTGCACCATTGCCAAGCGCAAACTTCAGCAGCTCCTGGACCTGTGCCTCGGTCAGCTTCGCCGTGCGCAGGGGCACGTTGGCGCGAACCCCGTCCGGGGTTGTGATGCCCTGGTCATCCTGGCGCACAAAGACAACCCGGCCGTCGCCGTACAGGGTGAACTGGGGCACGTGGTTGGCCATGAACTCGATGGGGACAAAGCCGCCGCCAACCTCGTAGCGCAGCACCACCTCGGCAGCACCCGTGGGATGGGCGATGGCATCGGGCGCGAGCGTGGGTGTCGGGGTTGGGGCCTGGGTGGCACCCACAGGGGAAGCGCTTGGCGACGGCGCCCCGGCGCCACAGGCGGCCACCAAGATCGCGGACGCGAAGAGTGCGGTGAGCGCCGTCGAGGCGGCGGCTGGGCGTGAGGCGCGACGTGCTGCAGACATGGCCACCCGACGATACGACGCGGAGATCGGTTCCCGCCCGCCCATCCCGAACGTGGCGCGGGCCGGTCTGCCACTGCCCATTGACACGGGCGCGTATGGTCCGCGCACGGGGCGTGTTGGTTTGGATCCGAGACCTGGGGAGGGTTCGGGATGTTTGAAGATCGGTCGCTCATGTGTCGCGACTGCGGCAAGCCGTTCGCGTTTACCGCGGGCGAGCAGGCCTTCTTCGCAAGCAAGGGGCTCACCAACGACCCGCAGCGCTGTCCGGACTGCCGAGCGGCGGCCAAGCGCGGCCGGGCCGTGGCGGCTGCCGGTGGCCGCGAGTACCACGCTGCCGTCTGCAACAGCTGCGGTGCCCAGGCCATGGTGCCGTTCTTCCCGCGGAGCGATCGGCCGGTCTACTGCAGCAGCTGCTTCGACCAGGTCCGGGCGGGCGCCGACGCAGCCTCTGGGGCGATCGCCGCGTCCTAGGCTGCGGTACCCCTATGCTGGGAGCCGTATCCGTCAGGAGGAACCTCGTTGGGCGTCATCATCATTCGGGAAATGGTTGGGACCAGCTCCCGATCATGGAGCGACGCTGCCCGCCAGGCCGTGGCCACCGCATCCAAGACCGTGCGCAACATCAAGACGGTCGAGGTGGTGAAGTCCAGCGCACGCGTGGAGAACGGCGAGATCGTGGAATACCAGGTTGAAGTCAAGATCGGCTTCGAATACGAGGGCTGACCACGGCGGTCTTGCGCCCAATCGCGTCAGATTGCGCCGGTGCGGTGGGGTCCAGATAAGTCCCAGATGAGTGGCGCGCGCCAACATGCGCGCCATGTCCACCCACCACGACGGGGATCCAAGGCGAGGAACCCCGTCAGCCGGTTCCGGGA
>CAIXZV010000469.1 GCA_903924005.1 uncultured Chloroflexota bacterium
CGGCGGCCTGCTCGGCGGCGAGGCGCAGCTCGTCGGGGATCCCCCACCCATCGATGGCGTTGATGTCCGCGTGGGACGCCATCTGGGGCACGAGCTCCGTGCGCAGACCGGTGAGGATGTTGACGACACCACCGGGCACGTCGGAGGTGGCCAGCACTTCGCCCAGCGAGACCGCGGGCAGCGGCCGCCCCTCGGACGCCAGCACCACGGCAACGTTGCCGCCGGCCAGCACGGGCGCCAGCCGCGAGACGAGCCCCAGCAGGGACGAGCGCTCCGGCGCCACCACGCCCACGACGCCCGTTGGCTCCGGGATGGTGAAGTTGAAGTACGGCGCGCCAACCGGGTTGGACGAGCCGAGGACCTGGGCGATCTTGTCAGTCCAGCCCGCGTACCAGACAAGCCGGTCAATCGCCTTGCCCACAACGCCGCGCGCATCAACGACGCGGAGCCCTTCGGCAGCGGCCACTTCGGCCGTGAACTGGTCCGCGCGTCCCTCAAGGACCTCGGCCACGCGATACAGGATCTGGCCGCGGTTCATCGCCGTGCGCCCTGCCCAGCCGCCGGCGGCTCCCCGCGCGACGCGCACCGCGTCACGGAGGTCCTTGCGCGAGGCGCGGCAGGCGTTGGCCAGCGGCTCGCCGTCGGACCCGGACACGAGATACGTGCGGCCGCTCTCCGTGCGCGGGAACGCCCCACCAACGTACATCTTGTAGGTCTTCAGGACCGGGATCCGAGGCTCCGTCACGGTCAGCGGTCCTCCAGCCGGACGTACGCGTGGAGGCCGTGCATGCCGCCCTCGCGCCCGAAACCGGACTCCTTGTACCCGCCAAACGGCGACGTGGGGTCAAACCGGTTAAACGTGTTCGCCCAGATGACGCCCGCCTTCAGGGCCGACACCATCGCAAACACCTTCGAGGCCTTCTCCGTCCAGATCCCGGCGGACAGCCCGTAGGCCGTGTTGTTCGCCTTCTCGATCGCCTCGTCGGGCGTCCGGAACGTCAGCACCGACAGCACCGGGCCAAAGATTTCCTCCTTGGCGATCCGGTGGCTCTGCGCGACGCCCGTGAACAGCGTTGGGCGGAAGAAGAAGCCGCGTTCGGGGAGATCGCAGGCGGGCTGGTAGAGCTCCGCGCCCTCGGCCACGCCAGAGGCGACAAGCTCGGTGATCTTGTCCAACTGCGAGCGGTTGTTGATGGCGCCAACGTCCGTGTTCTTGTCCATCGGGTCGCCCACGCGCAATGTCGAAAGCCGGTCCTTCAGGCGCGCGATCATGTCTTCGGCCACCGACTCCTGCACCAGCAGCCGCGAGCCCGCGCAGCAGACCTCGCCCTGGTTGAAGTAGATCCCGTTGACGATGCCCTCAACCGCCTGGTCAAGCGCCGCGTCCTCAAAGACGATGTTGGCGGCCTTGCCGCCAAGCTCCAGCGTGAGCGCCTTGTCCGTCCCGGCCACCGCGCGCTGGATCTTCTTGCCAATCTCCGTGGAGCCCGTAAACGCCACTTTGGCGATGTCGGGGTGCTGGACCAGCGCCATGCCGATGTCGCCGGGGCCTGGGATGATGTTGACCACGCCCGCGGGGAGGCCGGCCTGCTGGCAGATCTCGGCGAACAGGAGCGCCGACAGCGGCGTTGTAGAGGCGGGTTTGAGGACCACCGTGTTGCCGGCGGCCAGTGCAGGCGCGATCTTCCAGCTCAGCATCAGCAGCGGGACGTTCCACGGGATGATCTGCGCGGCGACACCGAGCGGGACCGCGTTGCGCCCGGGGAAGGCGTACTCCAGCTTGTCCGCCCAGCCCGCGTAGTACCAGAAGTGGCCCGCCGCGAGCGGGACATCAACGTCCCGGCTCTCCTTGATGGGCTTGCCGGTGTCCAGCGTCTCAAGCACCGCGAACTCTCGCGCGCGCTCCTGCATGATCCGAGCGATCCGGAAGAGGTACTTCGCACGCTCGCGGCCGGGCATCGGGCCCCAGACGCGGCGCTGGGCCTTCTTGGCGGCGCGGACGGCGCGATCAACGTCGGCCGTGGTGGCCTTGGCGATGCGCGCGAGGGGCTCCTCGGTGGCCGGGTTGATCGTCCCAAACGTGGCCCCGTCAGCGGAGGGGACCTCGCGGCCGTCGATGAACAGGCCGTACTGCTCCTTGACGCGGACGATGTCGCGCGACTCAGGGGCGGGCGCGTATTCCCAGGGGATGGCCTGACCGTCGCCAAAACCCCAGGGGCTGGGCGTGCTGCGGGGGGCCGATTTGGCGAGGGACTTCTCGGGCTTCTCGGTGGTCACCAGGCCATTATGGCACCCGGCCCCGGTTGGCCCGGGGGCTAGCCCGATGAGCTCGGGGCTGGTGTGTCCGTGGGTAGCGGGGTCGGCGGATCCGGGACCGACGGCGCCGGCGTGGGCGTATCGCCCGGCGCAGGCGTGTCCGTTGGCGCCTCGGTTGGGCCAGGGCCGGTCGTGGGCTTCGGCGTCGCATGCGGGATCGTGTACGGCAGCGGGTACTTGGACACGGCAGGTGCGGCAGTTCCAGGCAGCAGCGCCGCGACGTCCTGGCGGATGCGCGTGATCCACGCGGCGGTCATGAAGCTTGGGTACGCGGGCGGCACGATGCGCAGCTGCTTGACCTGCGCGTGGGCCGCCTTGCCAAACAGCTCGATGATCGACGGCAGGGACTCGCGCGGCAGATCCGTCCATGCGGCGCCCTTCGCCGCGCCAAACAGCGCCGGCGCATCGAGAAACGTCTGCGGGCCAATCTGATCGCGGATGGCCAGGATCAGCGTCTGCTGGCGGTTCATTCGGCCGTAATCGGAGTCCTGATGGCGGCTTCGGGCGTAGGCGAGCGCGGTGCGCCCGTCAAAGTGCTGCTGCCCGGCAGCGATATCCAGGACGATGTCGCCGCGGCCCGGATCCGGGTAGTGGCTGTCGTGGACCGCGGCCAGCACGTTGATGTCGATGCCGCCCATGGCATCCACCACACGGATGACAGCCTCGAGATCCGCGATCAGCACGGCGTCGATGGGGCGGCCGGTGATCTCGCTCACGACGGAGCGCACGGCGCCGATGCCCTTGACCGCACCCGTGCCCGGCCATCGATCGGGGTGGCGCGACGTGGCCTCCACGTACATCTCGTTGAGCAGGCCGGGCTGGCAGCCGCAGGCGGAGGCATCGCGGGCGGGACCGGGCGGGTACGGGGCGTACTGGAGGTTGCGCGGCAGACCGATCATCGCCACCTTGCCCGTGGCGACATCGACCTCCACCAGCAGCATCACGTCGGTGCGCCGGCTCCAGCGGTCGGAGCCCGCGTCGGAGCCCATGAGCAAGAGGTCGAACTTCCCGTCGTCGCCCCAGGGCACCGCGCCTGGCCGTTGCCACGGAACGGCCGCGTTGAACGCCGGGAGCGTGCCGTTGCCGCCGTCCACCGGGAAGGATCCGAGGTCAAGGGTTGGCGACG
>CAIXZV010000470.1 GCA_903924005.1 uncultured Chloroflexota bacterium
GATGGCAGCGCTGAGAGCGGGCGCGGAGCCACCAGAGGAGCCCGGCCTCGTCTGGGCCAGCGTCGATGGCCAGCGCATGTACGAGTGGCGCCGCCCCAGCAGGGGCGATCACCGCCCGCGGTGAGGAGCCTGCGCCGCATCAGCCGGCCGCGTCCTCCTCGAGGCTTGCCCCAGCCGGCAGCTGGGCCTGCATTGCGCGCACTACCTCGTCTGCATTCACCCCAGACGGCACCAGCAGGGTCAGCGTCCGCGCTTGCGTGGCTGCCGAACCCGTTTCGGCCACGGCCTCGGCCACGTCGACGCCGGCATCCGCCGCAACCTCGCCCTTTCGCGGGAGCCGCCGCATGTCCGAAACGAGCAGGCGCCCGTGGTACAGGCCCACCGCCGCGGCCGCCACAGCGGACCCGAGCGGCGTTGCGAGGCTGCGGATGGAGCCCGAGTCAAAGACGCCGCCGAGCACCCCGTTGATGACCTGGAACAGCGCCATCACCAGCGTCGGCACCCCAACCACAAGCGATGCGCCAACCGCGAGGAACAGATAGCCGCGCGCAACCCCCGCGTGGGCCTCGCGTTCGGCGTCCTGACGCCGCGCCGACAGCTGCGCAAGCCACGCCGGCACCCACAGCACTGCCCCCACCACCACGAACGAGACGTCTGTTGCCACCCGGTTGGCGGGGCTGGTTGAGTACATGTCATAGCCGCCAGACACCTGCTCAATTGCAAGGCCAACCAGCTGGGCAACCCCGGCCGCCAGAGCCGTCAAGCCAAGCGCCGCAAGGACCAGCCGCTGGACGCGTCGAACCGCGCTGGCTGCCTCGGCGCCAAACGGCAGGGCGGTCCGCTCCGCCTCACGCGCGAGCCACCAGGCCGCCAGGGCAACCGGGACCATCGTCAAGACCGGCCCTGCAATGTCGTTGAGCGGTTGGATCGGCCCCACGTCAGTGACGCCCAGAACCAGTCGCCCAAGCGATGCAACCGCCGCGGCCACGCCCAGCGATGTCATCGTTGCCGTCGTCAGCAGCACCAGCCCGTCGTGCAGCCCGCGCACACGGCTGCGCCGGTCGTCCTCGCCGATGACGGCCGCGTCCCGCACGGCCGCAGCGGCCAGCCGCCGGTGCAGCAGCCATGAGGCCCCGCCGAACACGATGCCGCCCAACGACCCGGCCACCGCGTACGCGAAGAATGACTGGTCGCCGTCCATGAGCGGCTTGGCCACCAGCTGGTTCAGCACGGCCGACACCAGCCCCGTGACGCCGCTCAGCAGCATGACCAGGGACCCATACCCGCCGCCATATCGGTACAGGCGGGTTAGCCAAGCAGCGGCGCCGTGCATGCGCTGGGAGCGGATCTCGCCCTCCCGTGCGCGCCCAAACAGGACCCAGATGGGAAGAGCCGTCAGCGCCAGGCCCAGCGGCTCGGACCACGTGCCGTAATTGTTGGGGACAACGAGGCGCTCAAGGAAGAAGGAGAGGAACCCGGCACCGCCGATGAGCCAGGCGAACAGCGCTGCACTCTCGATGATGGCGATGTAGCCGGCCCGCAGCGCTGATCCTCTGTCCTCTTCGCCAGCGGCGCCTGCCGCTCGCAGGCCCCGGCCCACCAGCCAGCGGTGGACTGCAAAGACGGGCGCGCCCACGACGATCAGCGCAATTGCAAGGCTCAGTTGTTCGCGGGCCATGCCGCCGGGGTTCATGGTGGTGGAGGACACGGCGTCCTCGACGCTCACGAGGACCGACGCCACAAGGCGGTTGATGCCGGCCGCCAGCGCGATCAGGCTGACCGCAGACACAACGTACAGGTACAGGCGCCGCGCTGTTCCCATGACCGCTCTCCCCTCGTCTAGGGCATGTAGCCCAGTTGGTCCACACCTGCCAGGTAGTCGTCGACATACCAGGCGCCGTTCTCCATGACCATCGCAACGCTAGCCGTGGCAGACCAAGAACTGCCACCGCTCAAGCCGCCACCGGGCGTCCAGTGCTCAACCCGCAGGTTGAGCGTCGCGGCGGTTTCGCGCACGTTGGCGTTGAGGAGCACAACGCGCTGCTTGTCCGAGCCGCCGTAGGTGAACTTCGGCGCCATCGCGCGGTAGTCCTCCAGGGTGACCCTTGTTCGGATCCGGGACGAGAACGCCGCGTAGGCGCCGGGGAAGTCGCCCGCGTCCCAAGCCGCGAGGTACCGCTGGAATGCGGCCTCGGGGCTGCCGACGGGATAGACGGCGGGGCCGCGGTTTGACGCCTGTACGAACGCGACCAAGAGGACGACGACGACGATCAGCCCGCCGACGATGGCGACAGGGCCGCGGAGGCTCCGCGGTGAGGCTGCCGGTGACGCGTCCATCCGCACCTCCGTGTCCGGCTCGTGCCGGACCTTGCCAAGCGTCGCGGGGAGCGTCTGCAGGC
>CAIXZV010000471.1 GCA_903924005.1 uncultured Chloroflexota bacterium
CGGTCGCCGGATCCGCGAGCAGCGGCACCACGGTCGCCGAGGGAAGAAGGCAGCCTGCACCGGGTTGTTCGTCATCCGGGCGGTACGATCCGTCCAAACGAGTGACCGGACAGAGCCGTCCCGCAGCGTCCTGCCCCTGGAGATTGCCTCGATGTTTGACCGCCTGTTTGGCAACCGCGCCGCAGATCCCGCTACTGCGAGCCGCGTCCCGCCCGGTCAGTACGTGACCGAGAAGTTCCCGGTGCTCCATTACGGCTCCGTCCCCAAGGCGGACCTGGCCACGTGGGACTTCAAGGTGTACGGCGAGGTGGATGCTCCGTTCCGCCTGACATGGGCCGAGCTTCAGGCGCTGCCGCGAACCAAGCTCGTCACGGACATCCACTGCGTCACCCGCTGGTCAAAGCTGGACACCCATTGGGAGGGCGTCGCCATCCGGACAATCCTGGAGTTGGCGCAGGTTCGGCCGTCAGCGACCCATGTCGTCGGCCACGCCGAGCAGGGCTACACGGCCAACGTGCCGCTCGAGGTGCTCGCGGACGAGGACGTGATCCTGGCTGACACGTTTGAGGGCGAGCCGATCACGCCCGAGCACGGCTATCCGCTGCGCCTGATCATCCCCAAGCGCTACTTCTGGAAGGGGCCCAAGTGGCTCCGCGGTCTGGAGTTCCTCAGCCAGGATGCGCCAGGCTTCTGGGAGCGCTACGGCTACCACAACGATGCCGACCCGTGGAAGGAAGAGCGCTTTAGCGAGTAGCGGCCAGCGCCACCGGGAGCGCGAGGACCCGCTGTCCCGTTGCCTGGGCGATCGCGTTGGCGATGGCCGGGGCGAGGACCATGTTTGAGCACTCGGCCACGCCCTTGGCCTCAAGTTCCGGGGGATCGCCGGCTCCGGCAACAAGAATCGTCACCATCTCGGGCATGTCCCGTGACCGCGGGATCCGGTAGTCCTTGAAGCCCTGCGTCTCGCGCGGCAGGAACTCCTCGGTCATGGCAAACCCAAGACCCATGGCGATGCCGCCTTCGATCTGGCCCACGAGACCCTGGAGGAACACGGGCTTGCCCACGTCATGAGCGGCGACGACACGTAGGACCCGGACGTCGCCCGTGGCGGTGTCAACCTCCACCTCGGCCATCTGGGTGCCGCTGACGTACATCGCGTAGGGCTCGCCTCGCTCGGGGCTCACCTGATAGGCGGGCACTTCGGCGTCGAACTCCCCCGCAAACTCGGTTGCCCGGCCAGCGCCAGTTCTGGCCAGGGCGATGTTCGCCAGCGAGACACCGCCCGCACCGGCACCGTCCGCCGCGGCATCTTGGATCCGTACCTGTCCGTCAGCAAGCTCAAGCTCGCCAATGGGCGTCGCCAACAGACCCGCCGCCGTGCCGAGGACCGCTTCCCGAAGGTCCGCTGCCGCGTTGCGCACGGCGTTGCCCACAAAGAACGTGAGGCGGCTGCCCACGGCGGGTCCGGCGTCGGGACACAGAGCCGTGTCGCCAAACACAACGCTCACGCGCTCGCGCGGCACGCCAAGCTCATCTGCCGCGATGATGCCCATCGCCGTGGCGCTCCCCTGGCCAAGGTCCATGGCACCGGTCCGCACCACCACTGACCCGTCGGGGAGGAGGGCAACCACCGCGCGCCCGGGCCCTCGGCCCACCGTGAGCGCCGGGTCCTGACCCGGGATGGGTCCACCACCGCCGCCGCCAATCCCGTACCACACAGACGCCACCCCCACGCCGCGCCGTCGGGTGCCGGCGACCTGGTTGGCAGCCGCGCACCGGTCAAGAGCATCGCGCCAATGCGGGCGGATGGCGTCTAGCGTCAGGGCGTACGCGGGGTCACGCTCCAGCACCTGCCCCGACAGGAGCCGGTCGCCTAGCCTCAGGCGGTTCCGGAACCGGAACGCAAGCGGGTCCATGCCAACCCGTGCGGCAATCATGTCCAACGCAGACTCGACGGCAAACGCCACTTGGGTGGTCCCCGGGCCGCGCATGCACCCGGCGGTTGGGTTGTTTGTGAAGACCACGCGCCCGTGGAGTTCCACGCTTGGCCAGCGGTATGGCCCGGCGGCAGAGGCAAACGTCTTCACCATGAGCCCCGGGCCAAACGACGCATAGGCGCCCGTGTCCGCAAGCATGTCCACCTGCAGCGCCACGAGGTCGCCGTCGCGCGTCGCCGCGGCGCGCACCGCCAGCCGGTAGGGGTGGCGCTTATAGGTGGTCTCAAACGATTCGGCCCGGCTGTAGACAATCTTGACCGGCCGACCGGTCTTGTACGTGGCCAAGGCCGCCAGTGCCTGGCACGAGATCTCGGTCTTGCCGCCAAACGCCCCGCCAACCACGGTTGGCACAACGCGCACACGCGCAACGGGTAGCCCGAGCGTCCTGGCCACCTCGGCCCGCTTGTAGTGCGAGTACTGCGTGGCCGTGCGCACAACCAGGGTGTCGCCGTCCCAGAAGGTGAGCACGGCTTCGGGCTCAAGGTAGGCGTGCTCATTCCAGGGCGTCGTGAAGACCGCATCGACAACCACGTCAGCGCTCGCAAAACCTGCGGCAGCATCGCCTGAGCGGAGCCAGTTCTCTGCAAGCACGTTGCTGCCGGAGTGGATCAGCGGCGCCCCGTCGGCCAGGGCATCCTCGGGAGACAGGACAGCGGGCAGCAGGCGGTACTCCACCTCAATCAGGGCAAGCCCTGCTGCGGCAACCTGCGGCGACGTGGCAACCACAAGGGCCACGGGATCGCCCACCTGTCGAACCCGGGTCTCCGCGAGGACCGGCTGATCCTTGAGCTTGCGGCCATAGCTGTTTTCGCCGGGGACATCGCGGGCGGTCAGCACCGCCTCCACTCCCGGCAGCGCACGCGCCCGATCTATGTCGATACGCACGATGTCGGCGTGGGCGTGCGGGCTGCGCAGGGCCCGGGCGTGCAGCATGCCCTCAGCCATGAGGTCCGCCGCATACAGGGCGCGGCCCGTTGCCTTTGCCAGTGCGTCGGCACGGGTGACGAGGCCCGGCTCTGCGCTGAGGCCCGGCTCCGGGACGGTGCGGCCCTCCGCCTGAATCCGTGGCCATGCGCGCGCCGAGCCCTGCTGGCCGTTGGCCGCCCACTCGATGGCGTCCACAATGCTGTGGTAGCCCGTGCAGCGGCAGAGGTTGCTGCCAAGCCAGCGGACAATCTCAGGGCGTGTCGGCCTGGGGTTGCGCTCCAGCAGGGCAGCCGCGGCCATGATCATGCCCGGCGTGCAGAAGCCGCACTGGACCGCATCGGCCGCGGCAAACGCCTGCTGCAGGACATGCGGCGCCTCAGGGGTCCCCAGACCCTCGATGGTCACGACAGCCCGTCCCGCCACCTCGCCTACGGACGTCCGGCACGCACGGACGGCTCGCCCGTCCACCGTGACGGTGCACGTCCCGCATGTCCCGTCATCGCAGCCCTCCTTCGTCCCGACGAGGCCGAGTTCGTAGCGAAGGAGCTCGAGCAGGCGGCCATCGGGCGGAGCGTCGGTCTCAAACGGGACGCCGTTCACCACGAGAGCAACGCCTGTTCCCTGGGTCATTTGGCAATGCCTGCCGCTGTGTCTGGCCGGTCTGCCGCGATGACACGGGCGCCGCAACGACCAGTGGCCGTCCGCGCGCCACTCGCTGGCCCGGGCAGACCATTATGCGCCCGTGCCGACAGCCTCCGGGCAGACTCCGGGAGGCGCGACTCAGCCGCGCACGAGGCGCACGATGATCCGGTACTCGCTGTTGGCGCCATCGCAGGTCTGCAGCGTCACCGCCGGCACGTCGTTGATGGCCCATTCCCAGTAGTTGGCGTTGAAGCTCTCAACGGTGACGTGGCGGATCCAGACCACCTTGTAGCGCTGCACCTTGCCGTTGGCGCCGGCGTAGTACGCGGTCATGCCCGCCTTCAGACCGCCATCGTGGTAGGCCACGCGGACGGCCCGGAAGTCGCTCCATGCGTGCGACATCAGGTAGATGTTGTGCGGGCCGTTGCACCCGAAGTGCCAGATCCCACCCGGGATCACATAGGACCCTGCGCAGTTGAACTGGCGCACGGCGTCGGAGATGCCCAGGGCCGGGAACCAGAAGTGATTTGCGCCCGACAACACGGGGGCAGTCTTCGCCACCGCCGATTTCCGCGTCTTGGGGGCTGCCTTGGCCACCTGGGTGGCGTGGGCGGGCGACTTGGCCGATGACTTTGGCGGTTCGGGCGACTGGTCCGCCGACGCGATCCCGTGGGTGACGAACTGGTGAGGGGCGGCGGGCTTGGCCTGTGGGCCCCCCGGCATCGCCCCGCCACGGCTCGTCACAGCCGTGATGGGGGATGCGCTCGCTTGCGCGGGCACGTGGGTGGGTGCCGCAAATCCATCGCCGCCGCCCATCGCGACAGCCGGAACCACTGCCAGCGCGAGCATGATGGTCGCGGTGGTCATGACGGCGGCCGCGATCACCGCCGCCGCCGCGTCACGCCGCCGTTTGAGGATGGTCGCAAGCACCCGTCTTGCGCGCGAACGATCAGGATTGGTCGCTTGCATCACGTACAACTCGTTGTCAATACCCTTATGGACCGTTTATTGCAGGCGACCCAGCCAGAATCTATCAAGGATCGTCGACTTGGTAGGCGCTGCCTGCAGACGAGCGCGGCAACGAGAAGGCCCGGGTGGGGTACCCGGGCCTGGTCGCGAAAGAGGGAGGAGATGACCGCAGGATGCGGCAGCCAACCTGTCGAGCGGGTTACCTCAGATCGTCGCGCGCGACCCTACCCAGCACGCGCGTCTGGGTTCTTCACCGCTGCCTCGAAGTAGTGCTCCTGGGCGAGCCTGCGCAGGACCCCCAGCATCTGCTCCATGAGCACGGTGCCCACAACAACGCTCTCCACAAGGACGTCCCGCGGCGCACCGATGGGGAGGCTGGCAATCTCGGCTGCGGCAAGGGCGTCCACCGCGTTGGCATACGGGTCAAGGCCGGTGAGCGCCTGCTCCAACGACGCGGGTGGCGCCACCTCAACCGAGCCGGGCTCCGGTGACGAGAGGTCCAGCCCCATGACCGCGGTGAGCAGGTGCGCCAAGTCCTGCCGGGCCGGCGAATCAGCCTTGACCACCCAGCCGCGCCGGACGAGGAAGGCGTCAACGAGCGGGGCCATCGCGCCGTCGGTTGCCACATCACCCGCGCGCGCCAGGGCGCCATGGGCGACGCCAACCACATCGCTGAGGCTCACCGACGGGTTGTCGACTGCCGCGATCACGCGCGATGCGGCGGCAACCGAGAGGCCGCCC
>CAIXZV010000472.1 GCA_903924005.1 uncultured Chloroflexota bacterium
GCAAGCTCTCACGTCAGCGCGGCCCCCGCCTGGCGCTCTACAAGAACCTGATCGTCTCGGTCCTCCGCTATGAGCGGGTCCAGACCACAGAGGCGAAGGCCAAGGAGATCCGCAACCAGGTCGAGCAGATGATTACGCTCGCCAAGCGCGGTGACCTGGCCGCACGGCGTGCGGTGGTTTCGGGCCTTCCGAACGAGCCGCTCGTCATTGCCAAGCTCTTCGACGTCATTGCTCCCAAGTACGCCGACCGCACCTCCGGGTATACCCGTCTGGTGCATATCGGCCAGCGCAAGGGCGATGCAGCCGAGATCTTTCAGATCGAACTGATCTGACGGATCCCTCGGGGATGGGCGTCCGAGAGGACGCGCCGGTGCGCTACCGCGCCCGGTGTGAATACGACGGAACGAACTTCGCGGGGTTCCAGCTACAGCCGGGACACCGAACGGTTCAGGGAGAACTCGAGGCCTCACTGGCCCGCCTCTCACGAGGCGAGCGGGTGGTGGTGGACGGGGCAGGACGCACAGACGCCGGCGTGCATGCACTCGGGCAGGTGATCGCATTCACCTACACGGGAGACATGCCGGCAAGACGGCTCCAGCAGGCAGTGAATGCACTGCTCCCGCCAGATGTCGCAATCCGCGACATGCGGCAGGCCCCCGATGGGTTCCACCCACGCTATGCGGCGCGGTACCGGGAGTACCGCTACACCGTCTGGAACGGGCCGCGAAGCCCGCTGCACGAGCGCACAGCGCTCTGGCTGCGGAGCCCCTTGGACATCGCCGCGATGGCGAGGGCTGGGACGGTCTTCATCGGCCGCCACGACTTCTCAGCCTTTGGCGGCGGGGACCGGTCACCGGTCCGAACCGTGTACGCGGTTCGGGTCCGGAAGGACGGGTGCCTGGTGACGATTGACGTCCGGGCGCAGTCCTTCCTGCGGGGACAGGTTCGGCGTATGGTGGCCTGCCTCCTTGAGGTGGGCCTCGGCAAGACAAGTGAAGCGGTGCTCCGGGCGGCCCTCGCCGGCCGAGAACCGGCCCTCAACGGCGCAGCCGCCCCGGCGAAGGGGCTCTGCCTCCGGTACGTGGCCTTGGGGCCCCGGCCGGTGGACGACAAGGAAGACGAGGAATGAGCGCGAACGCGAAGACCTATACGCCTCGCGAGAGCGAGATCGAGCGACGCTGGTACGTCGTCGACGCGACGGACGAGACGCTCGGCCGCCTCGCGACGCGGATCGCGCGGACGCTTGAGGGCAAGAACAAGCCCACTTATGCGGCCCACCTGGACACAGGCGACCATGTGATCGTCCTCAATGCGGCGCGCATCACCGTGACCAGCGACAAGCTGACCACGAAGATCTACGCGCGCCACAGCGGCTACCCGGGCGGGTTCAAGGAGGAGACACTTGGTCACCTTCTGGCTCGCCGGCCGGAGGAGGTCATCCGCCGCGCCGTGAAGGGCATGCTGCCGCACACCACACTTGGCACCCAGATGCTTCGGAAGCTGAAGGTCTATGCGGGCGCAGAGCACCCGCATCAGGCTCAGCTGCCCGAGCCGCTCGCCTGATCGAGGAGCCCAGATGACGACGCCCGCGTTCTACTGGGGCAC
>CAIXZV010000473.1 GCA_903924005.1 uncultured Chloroflexota bacterium
ACGGCGGTCTGGCGGGGCGCGATCTTGAGGCAATTGCCCAGGGGCTGCGCGAGGTGGTCAGCGAGGACTACCTGCGCTACCGCATCGAGTCCACGGCGTACTTGGGCAACGCGCTAGTGGCCGCGGGCATTCCCTGCGTCCAGCCGTTTGGCGGTCACGCGGTGTATCTGGACGCGCGGGCGCTGCTGTCGCACATTCCGCCGCTCCAGTACCCGGGTCAGGCGCTTGCCGTGGAGTTGTACCGGGCTGGCGGGATCCGCGGTTGCGAGATTGGCACCGTCATGTTTGGGATGCGCCCCGACGGCACCGAGTCACCCGGCGCGATGGACCTGGTCAGGCTTGCCATTCCCCGAAGGACGTACACGCAGAGCCATATCGACTACGTGATCGAGGTGGCGCGCGACGTTGTCTCGAGGGCGTCCACACTGCGCGGCTATCGGATTGCGACCCAGCCAAAGCAGCTGCGGCACTTCACAGCCACGTTCGCGCCCCTGGGGTAGCCGCCGGTAGTTGGCGGGCGGCCGGCGGGCGGCCGGTGGGCGCATCCGTCCCGAAGGCCGCCGGGCGACCAAACTGCGCGGTGCCAGCGTCATTTGGTCCGCTGGCAGGTCCGTTCGGGCGCTGCTGGGCTCCTGCGGCGCGCCTGTGGCCACGGGGCCGGCCCAAACGCGGTGGCACCGCGCGGATGGGCCTCTGGGTGGCCCGGACGCTGTCGTAGCTGGGATAGCCGGCGGGCTCCCGCGGCCGGTGGGCGCATCGCGCGTCAGGCCTTGAGCGTGATCGTCCCGGCCTTGTGGTCAACGATGATCGGCAGCTCAAGCAGCGGCGTGTTTGTGGGTCCCTGGAGCACGGCCGCGTGATCGTTGGGGTCAAACGCCGCGCCGTGGCACGGGCAGAGCAGCACGCCGTCGGCAGCGTCCCATCCAACGCGACAGCCCTCGTGCGTGCACAGGGCGTCGTAGGCGGCATAGCTGCCGTCCTTGAGTTTCACAATGACGCCGGGATCACCCGCGGGGAGTGAGGCCGGCGCATTGGCCGGGACCGTGATGCGAACGGCGCCTCTGGCGTCCACCTGGGCGATCGACGCCACCGTGAGGCCGCTTGGCTTGAACGGCGCCGCGGTGCTGCCGGCAGGGGTGGCCGCGGCCCCAGGAGCAAGGGTTGGGGTGGGCTGACCGGGGACCGGTGTGGGGCCGCCGGGGGTGGGCGGCGTTGAGGCATCGGCAGTGGCGCCCGCGTCGTCTGGGCGCAGGAACCGGAGGGGCACCGCAAGCGACGCCGTGACCAGGGCGATCGCACCAAGGACGCCAACCTGGATCATCGTCCGCCGGGTCTCTGACGGCTCGGCTTCAAGGTAGCCCGGCGCATGGAACTGCCCCGAGCCACCCGCGCCCCGCACGGACCACGGCAGTTGCGCCTCAACAGGCAGCCCAAGGTTCTTCACCGCGTCAGGGATCCATAGGTCGCTGGTGCCCGCAATAGCCAGGGCTATCCAGCCGAAGGCGTAGGGCAGATCCGGACCGTAGTAGTAGGGGTGCGTCGCCCACGACGCCGTGAGCCAGAAGAGCAGCGAGACCGCTGCGCCACCCGCGGCTGCGAGGCGGAACGCGAGACCAGTGATGGCGCCCAGACCGACGGCCAGCTCTGCGAGCGCGATCAGGATGCCGATCGGGATGGCGAAGGGCTCGAGGGGCTTGATCAGGAATGCAAGCGGCGACACGCGGGCAAAGGCGGCCAGCTGGCTGACGATGGATGCGGGGTTGGCAGCGCTGAAGAACGCCGGGTCCACCAGCTTGTCAGCACCCGCGTAGAGGAACGTGATGCCGAAGAAAAATCGAATGGGGAGGAGCGCGCGAGCAGGCAGGCTCGCGCGCTCCCATTGCTCCCGGAGCGAGGGTCCGGCAGCAGCGCCCGATGATCTGGATCCGGCCTTTGCGGCCCGCAAAGGGGCTCGAGACGCCTGTTCAGGGCGGTCAACGGGCCGGCTCGGGACGCGCTGCGACCCCTTCGTACGGCGGCTCACCGCCGTGTTCCAGTTCGCGTTGCGACCACGAGATCCTCCATCGGGGGCGTGCCGGTCAGGCTCGGCACCGCCACGTATAGCCTCAGTCCTGCAACCTGTCTGCCGGTGAGGCGGAGGTGGGAGTCTTCACAGGATCGTCAACTGCCT
>CAIXZV010000474.1 GCA_903924005.1 uncultured Chloroflexota bacterium
CGTTGGTGAACGGCCCGGCGGCGTTCTGGACCGGCGAGCCCGTCACGGTGGTGTTGGCCCCGGCGATGAGGTCGCCGGGCGCCTGGCCGCTGGTCTCGGCCATGCGCCAGAAGTGCGTGAGGCGGGGCTCGCCGGCGACCACCGCAGCATAGGAGCCGCCCTTGGCGGGGACCGCGTTCACCGTGACGGTCGCGGTGCGGTCCATGGGGTCGTACGACGTCGTCGTGACCATCGGCGATTCCGTGGCCGGGTCGCCGGGCGGGACGACCGACGCGATGGTGCGCCCGTCGGCGTCATACGCCGTCTCTGACGCCGGGATGTTCCGGTCCAGCGCGGTGGCGCCGGTGTCCCAGACCACGACGTCATCCAGGTAGAAGCTCGCGGTCCCGGGGCTGTCCTTCCGGACGGCGAGCTGGATGGAGCTGCCGAGGTCGGAGGCCCCCGTGCTCCACGTGGCGGTGTACGTGTGCCAGGCGCCGTCGCCGGAGATGTACTGGACCCCTGGCGAGCTGGGGTTGGTGTCCACCTCGCCGTAGTTGGTCTGGCCCGGGGTGCCGTTGCCGAGGAATCCGCGGAACGTGGCGCCGGACGTGCCCCTGAAGGAGAAGCGGACCTTGTACGTGTGGCCCGCCTTGAAGGTCTGGCCGTACCCGTTGATCAGCGACCCCCTGCCCGCCAGGTCCATGACGGCCCCGGTGTACGTGGTGCTGGCCGACGTCGTGACGTGCAGCCGGCCCGCACCCGTCATCGCGGCGACCGCGTCGTCGGGCGTGTCAAGGCTCATCGTGGCGCCGGCGTTGGTGAACCAGCCGGTCCCCTGGACGCCCCACCGGTCCGTGCCGCCCTCGAACGGGCTCATCAGGATGCCGGCGGCTCCGGTGGTGTCGTAGTGGCTGACCGTGCGCACGGCGCGCCCCGCCGCGTCGTAGAGCGTCGCCGTCCACGCCCGGAGCGAATCCGCGGTGGCGGGGTCGGCCGGCGCGCTGGTCCGGGCTGTGCGCCCGGCGAGCGTGTAGACGGTCTTGACCTCGGCCTGCTCAGACCCGTCATCGCCCGCCTTCACGACCTTCACGCCGCGCCCCACCCGGTCGTACGTCGTGGTGACAGTGCGTCCGGCGGCGTCCGTCGCGACAGCGGGGAGGCCCGAGAGGGTGTACTGCGTCGAGGCGACGACGTTGGTGTCCGCGGTCTTGTCGGCGCCGGGCACAAACGCGGCAACCGTCTCGACGGTCCTGCCGGCGAGGTCGTAGAGGGCGCGGGTGATCGTGCCGTACGCGTCGGAGCTGAAGATCGTCCGGCCGGCGAGGTCCGAGGCCGGGAACTGCGGCCCGCCCGTGACGACGGCGACCGGGACGGCAGCGGCGGCGCAGCGGACCGTGGACGACCCCGGGCAGAGCGGGGCCGGCGACGCGTCGGGCGCGATGGCGGGGCGCGTGCCGGATGGCCGGGTGGCGCTCACGACCGTGCCTGCGGCGAGGGCCCCGGCGGCCGCCGCAAGCGACACCGTCGCGAAGAAGGACGTGGTGGTCCGGCCGGTGCCGGTGCCGGCCGGGCCCGGGTAGACGGTTCCGGCCACCGCATTCCCGGCCGCGTCGTAGTCGGCCGTGGTGCGGCTGTCGATGACGCCGGACCCCGAGAGCACCAGGGCCCCGGAGGCGGTGTCGACCGAGTAGGCGTCTGTGTCGGTCTGGACGACGCGGCCGAGCCCCAGCGTGTCGTAGCCGTACGCGGTTATGAGGTTCTGGGTGCCTGAGGCCGCAGCCACGGTCCCCGAGGCTGGCGCCACGTAGTTGCGGATGGTTGCCGCCAGGAGGCCGGCCGGGTGTAAAAGCTTCGGCTGACGGTCCCGTCCGGCGCGGTGATCGCCACCGCGCGGTTGGCCCTGTCGTACGAGGTGGCGCTCGCCTTGCCGGTGCTCGTCGCGGCGGAGATCGCGTTGCCGACCGCGTCATACGCGAGGGTCGTGACGACGCCGTTCTGATCCGTGGAGGTGGCGACGTCACCGGCGGCGTTGTAGGTCGCGGACGAGAGGACCACCCCGTCGGGGTCCGTTCGGGAGAGCACATGCCCCCATGCGTCGTACGTGCTTGAGGCTGCGACGTCCTCGTCGGGCGCTGCGGCATCCGGCGTGCCGTTGACGTAGCTCGCCGTCACCTTGGTTGGCAGGATCGCCGGATGGGCGGCGCCGGGCGCGTACTCGGTCAGCGCCTCGAGCAGTGCGGGGCTCGTCTCGGTGGCGGACCCGAGCGCGAGCGTGTACATCTCCTCGGGCAGCCCCGAGGCGGCGTCCCCGTTGACGGTGCTCGTGTACGTCGTTCGCGCCCAGGCGGTGACGACCGCGACGTCGTCGATCCAGCCCGACCCTCCGGCGCTCGTCGAGAAGGTCACCCGCACCCGGCCGTCGGTGGGCACATACCCGTGCCCGTCGTCTGTTGGCAACGTGACGTCCCAGGCGTGCCCGGTCCATGAGGTGGACGTGATCGCCTGCGGGCTCAGCGGCAGGGGGGTCCAGGCGGGGCTCGTGCCGGTCTTCCAGTACTCGGCCGCGTACGTGATGCTGGCGCCTGACCCAGCCTTCGCGTAGAACTGCAGGCGGGCGGTCTGCCCTGGCACGAGGTACGCGATGCTGGCCATTGACGACGAGGCCGACAGCCGCGCCGCGACGGTGGAGGCGGCCGGGGCCTGGGTGTCCGTGTGGACGACCGCCGTGTCGGCGGCGGCGCTGCCGGCGGTCACGGCCCAGCCGTCGAGGGCGTCCTCGAAGTCGCCGTTGGACAGCTCCTCGATGCCTGAGTAGAGGGCATGGCCGGCAAGGTCATAGGCCGTTGCGGTTGCGGTAGTGACGACTCCGCGGCCGGCGTCGGCGTGCGCACGCACCACTGAAGCGGCGAGGGCGCGCCGGTACACCGCCACCTCGTCAAGCGATCCGGTCAGGTAGTACGGATGGTCGGCCATGCCCGACTGCCCAAGGTAGATGTTGGACGATGCGTTCGAGAGCGCGGGTGTGCCGGGCGTGCTGAAGGCCAGCGCCCCGATGGCCTGTCCGTCCACATATGCGGTGACGGTGTCCGTGTCGTCGTTGACGGCGAATGCGACGTGGTACCAGCGTCCCGGCGTCCACGCGAACGGGAAGTTGCCCGACAGGAGCCATGCCGACGTCCCGTTGCCCACGTCAACCCGCAGGTTCTGGGTTCCGCCGCACCACTGCGCGTCGTTGCACAGCTGGGCATCAAACGTGTAGTCGGTGTTCCTGGAGCCGATGATCATCTGCGTCGTCTGCGTAGTCGTGGGCGTCGTTGTCCGGACCCACGCCTCGACCGTGAAGGAG
>CAIXZV010000475.1 GCA_903924005.1 uncultured Chloroflexota bacterium
CACCGATATGACCGAACCGACCAACCGGCTTGCAGGCCTCAAGATCGACTTCGGCGGCGGCTCGCCGCTTGGCGGTATCTCGCTCGCCCAGACCCCGGACGTTGCGACGGCGCCCGAGCGGACCGAGACCAAGGTCCTCATCATCGGGTCCGGTCCCGCCGGGCTCACCGCGGCCATCTACGCGGC
This sequence comes from uncultured Chloroflexota bacterium, assembly GCA_903924005.1. GTDB lineage: Bacteria > Chloroflexota > Limnocylindria > Limnocylindrales > CSP1-4 > CAIXZV01. The sequence goes on from CAIXZV010000475.1 coordinate 187, forward strand.
GCGCGCCAACCTTGAGCCCATCGTCCTGGCGGGTTCGGCCCCCGGCGGCCAGCTCATGCTGACAAGCGAAGTTGAGAACTTCCCGGGCTTCCCCGACGGGATCGACGGCCCAGACCTCATGGGCCGGATGCGCGCGCAGGCGGAGCGGTTCGCCACGGTGTTTGTGGATCAGGACGTGGACCGGGTGGACCTGTCCGCCCGGCCGTATCGCGCCTGGGCCCGCGGCATCGAATACCGCGGCGAGAGCCTGATCATCGCCACGGGCGCCTCGGCCATCTGGCTGGAGCTCGAGAGCGAACAGCGGCTGCGCGGCCGCGGCGTCTCGGCGTGCGCCACCTGCGACGGGTTCTTCTTCCGAGACCGCGAGATCGCGGTGGTGGGCGGCGGCGATTCCGCGATGGAGGAGGCCAACTACCTCACGCGCTTCGCCAGCAAGGTGCACCTGCTCCACCGGCGTGACGGCTTCCGCGCGTCCAAGATCATGATTGACCGCATCTACGGCAACCCAAAGATCCAGGTCCACACAAACACCGAGGTGGCCGAGGTCCTGGGCGACGCCAAGGTGGAGGGCCTGCGCCTGCGTGATGCGCGTTACGGCAGTGAGCGCGATCTGCCGCTCCAGGGCCTGTTCATCGCCATCGGTCACCGCCCCAACACGGAGCCATTCAAGAACTGGCTGAACACGGACGAGAAGGGCTACCTCCTCCCCCACGAGCACACTGCGTCGCGCATCCCCGGTGTCTTCATTGCGGGCGACGTGGCGGACCACCGCTATCGCCAGGCTGTGACCGCGGCGGGCGACGGCTGTCGCGCAGCCATCGATGCCGAGCGCTGGCTCGAAGAGGCGGAGCGTCCTTCCCAGACGAGCGCGTCGGCCGCGACCGCGTGACGTTTCGCGGTGGCGGTATCCGCGGGATCGCTCGCGGTGCCGCGGGCCCAGGTCGTCTGACGCCCCTTTCCAACGATTTCGCGCGCGTCCCTCGGGAACGTCGCGGCAGCACGGCCAAGCGCGTTGCGCGGTTCTTCAACCCCTACCGCGGGCAGGTGCTGGTGGTGCTTGGCGCCATCCTCTCGACAAGCCTGCTTGGCCTCATCAACCCGTACCTGCTCAAGCTGCTCATCGACGACGTCATCGTCGGCCACCGCTTTGAGCTGCTCAACGGATACGTGGCGCTGATGATCGTCCTGCCCATCATCACGGGCCTCTTGGGCGTTGGGCAGAGCTACCTCAACAACCTCATCGGCCAGCACGTGATGCAGGACCTGCGCAACGCGCTGTACACCCACCTCCAGGCCATGCCGCTGCGGTTCTTCACGGCCACGCGGACGGGCGAGATCCAGAGCCGCCTCTCCAACGACGTGGGCGGCGTCCAGTCCGTGGTCTCGGACACCGCGGCCTCGGTCACGCAGAACCTCGCCGTCGCGCTGTCCACCATCGTGGCGATGATCCTGATCGACTGGCGGCTGACCGTGCTCTCCCTGGGCGTGCTGCCGTTCTTCCTCTATCTCACCAACCGGGTGGGCAAGGTTCGCCGGTCCGTCAGCACCGAGACCCAGAAGCGCCTCGCCGAGCTGACGGCCGTCACCGAGGAGACCCTGTCCGTCTCGGGGATGCTGCTGGGCAAGACCTTCGGCGCGCAGGACCGCAACATCGCGCGCTTCCGCGGGCTCAACCTTGAGCTGGCACGGCTCCAGATCCGCCAGGCGATGGTGGGCCGCTGGTTCTTCATGATCACCGGCACCGTGTTTTCCATCACGCCCGCGTTTGTGTACTGGCTGGCCGGAACCCTCGCGAGCGGCGGCGACGCATCAGCACCAAGTGCCGGCGACATCGTGGCATTCACCACGCTGCAGAGCCGGCTGTTCTTCCCCATGGGCCAACTGCTCAATGTCCAGGTGGAGATCGCAGGGTCACTCGCGCTGTTTGACCGGATCTTTGAGTACCTGGACCTTGATCCCGAGATCGCCGACGCACCGGACGCGCACGAGCTTGTCACTTCGTCGGTGGCTGGTGCCGTGGCCTTTGAGCACGTGTCGTTCCGGTACCCCGCCGACCCGCCACGCGAGATCGCCGCCGATGCCGAAGCCGACGTCGGGGCCGAGCGGGCCGAGGCAATCGAGGCTGTCGCCCCCTTCGGGCTTGAGGACGTCTCGTTTGAGGCGCGGCCAGGCGAGCTGGTTGCCCTGGTTGGGCCGTCGGGCGCCGGCAAGACCACCACGACGTACCTGATCCCGCGCATCTACGACGTGGGCGCTGGGCGGGTCACCGTGGACGGGCACGACGTGCGGTCGGTCACCCTCGCGTCGCTTGGCCGCGTCATCGGGTCTGTCACGCAAGAGACGTACCTGTTCCACACGACCATCCGCGAGAACCTGCTGTACGCGAAGCCTGACGCCACAGAGGCCGAGATGGAGGCAGCCTGCGGGGCGGCCGCGATCTTGGACCGCATTCGCGAGCTGCCCGAAGGCCTCGACACAATCGTGGGCGAACGCGGCTACAAGCTCTCGGGCGGCGAGAAGCAGCGTCTCGCCATTGCGCGTGTCCTGCTCAAGGACCCAAAGATCCTGATCCTCGACGAGGCGACATCCTCACTGGACACGGTGTCAGAGCGCCTCATCCAGGCCGCGTTGGCCCGCCTGACCGAGGGCCGCACCACCATCGCGATTGCCCACCGGCTCTCCACAATCCTCCGCGCGGACCGGATCCTCGTGTTTGAGCGCGGCAGGATCGTTGAGCGCGGGACGCATCGCGAGCTGCTGGCGGCAGACGGGCTGTACGCGCGGCTGTACCACGAGCAGTTTGAGGCGGAGGCTGCGGCCCTCGCGGAGATGGGCGCCGAGCGCTAGGCCCTGCGGCTGGACCTTCGCCGCTCCTGTGGTGCACCTACGGATGAAGACTCCGCGTTGCCGTGCGGCTGGTGCCCCGAACCGTGACGTTCGGGGCCCAACTCGCGGATTTGGCGCCGCTGGGTGGCGGGATCATGAAGACGCCTTCCATCGGCGCCGCAGGGGGTTCGCCGGGGAGCCCGGCCCAACAGGGTGGGCGCTAGATCGCCCGCATCTTGTTGTTCTTGGCGTCGTGGGTGAGCTCCACGAGGCCCAGCGCCTCGAGCAGCGGCGGCATGTAGACGCCAAACCGCCCGCGGAGGCCCTTCTTGAGCCCGTACCAGCCGCCCCGCGGGTTGGCTTCGGAGCGGCCCCAGGCCTCAACGGAGCCCTCGGCTGCCGGCTTCTGCTCGTCGGCGCCGCCAAGGGGGACCCAGTCGCCCTGCTCGCGCAGCCACGCGTGGAGCTCCTCGATCGCGCGGGCGTCGTACGCCAGCCGAGTGCCGCCAACCTGGCACTGGATGGACGCCGGGCTTGTGCTGTCGTCGCGCCACATCTGGTAGGCGGACGAGCCGGGCGGTGTCGTCAGCTCCCAGGGATCGTCTTTGGTGCCGGTTCCTGTGGCCATCGGTGAGGACTCCCGAGGCGGCCCGCTGAGGTGGGGCCGGGAGCGCATCGTCCCACAGTGCGCCAGATCGCGCCGTCGCCGGGGCGCTCGCTGCCTGACCGCGCGGCGAGCATCCCAGTGCAACCTGCACGCAACTGTCCGCCGGCTGGTCCAAACGACGCGAAACCGGGTCGAGCTGCGACGAGTTGCCCGCCGTCCGGACAGGACCGCGCAGTTTGGGACGGGACGCCCACCCGGCGGGCGCCACTGGCGGACGTTCGGCGCACAGGCAGGCACTCGTTTGCATGACTATGCACTTCGCTGTATAGTCATGCCCGTGACCACGATCCGCCCGACCTCCGCACCTTTCGGCCTGCCGCCCGTGAGCGGCCGAGCGCGCCCGTGAGCGCGGGGACGAACGGGGCGGTGGTCGCGGCGGACCGGGGCGCTCGAGCGCTGCGCGGCGGCGCCAAGGTCAAGATCGCCATCGTCGGCGCCACAGGCTATGTCGGCTCCGAGCTGATCCGGCTGCTCGCACTGCATCCCAATGTGGAGATTGCCGGGCTCATCGGCCGCGAGCGCAAGGGCGACCCCATCGGCGGCATTCACGCCCACCTTGCCACGCAGAACCTGCATGTCTACGACACCATCCCCGATGCAGCGGAGGCGGTCTTCCTCGCGCTCCCCCACGGAACCGTTGCTGCGCGGATTGACGAGTTCCTGGGTGCAGACGCCGCGGGCAACACCCGCACGATCATCGACATGGGGCCGGATTTCCGTCTCCAGGACCCGGCGATGTACCCGGCCTACTACCACTTTGAGCACCCGCGGCAGGACCTGCTCCCCAGCACCGTCTACGGCCTGCCGGAACTCCACCGGGCCGAGCTTGCTGCGGCCGGAAAGACCAACCGCGTCATCGTTGGCTCGCCGGGTTGCTACGCCACCACGTCCATCCTTGCGCTGACGCCCCTCGCGCGCGCCGGGCTGATCGCCGACGTCGTCATCGACGCCAAGAGCGGCGTCTCGGGCGCCGGCCGCGACCCCAAGGCAGACCTGCTCTTTGGCGAGGTGAACGAGAGCGTCAAGGCGTACGGCATCTTTACGCACCGCCACATCGCCGAGATTGAGCAGGAGCTCCTTGGCCAAGGCGCCACGCGAGATGCCAACCCGGGCGCGGACGGGATCGACTTCCTCCCCCACCTCATCCCGATGACCCGCGGCATCCTCGCCGCCTGCCATGTCCGCACGACGCGGCCGGTCGGCCAGACGGAGCTTGACGACCTGTACGCCGCGGCCTTTGCCAACGAGGCCTTTGTCACCGTCACCAAGACGCCGCCCGCCACCAAGCATGTGCTGGGCAGCAACGAGTTCCGCACCTGGGTGGGCAAAGACGAGCGGACCGGCCGTGTCCTCGCGATCGGCGTGCTGGACAACCTTGTCAAGGGCGCCGCCGGTCAGGCAATCCAGGCGTTCAACGTGGTCCACGGTCTGCCCGAGACCACCGGGTTGCTCCAGCTCCCGCTTGCCCCTTAGCCCGAGAGGCCCGATGCCCGCTCTTGACCCAATCCTCGCGCCGCTGCACATCACGCTGCCTGTGGTGACCCGGGCCGCCCACATCCCGGCCGGGTTTGCCGCCGCGGGCGCCACCGCCGGGATCAAGGCGTCAGGCAAGCCAGACTTCGTGCTGGTTGTGGCCCAAGACGGCCCCGTGCCCGCAGCCGCGGTCTTCACGCCAAACCGCGTTGCCGCCGCACCCGTGCGTCTCAGCCGCGCCAACCTCCAGACCACCGGCGGCACCGGTCCCGGTGGCGCCACGGCAGGGTTTGCGCGCGCGGTCGTCTCCACGTCTGGCAGCGCCAACGCCGCCACTGGCCCCGGCGGCGACGCAGATCAGGCGGCCATCGGGGAGGCAGTCGCGGCCGCCATCGGCGCAACGCCCCAACAGGTCCTCCACCTCTCTACAGGCGTCATCGGCGTGCGGTTGCCGCTGGCCAAGGTCACAACCGCCGTGGAGCGCGTTGCAGCGGGTGGCCTCGCCGCCACCGATGCGGCGCTCGCCGATGCCGCTGGCGCGCTATGCACCACGGACTCCGTCGCCAAGATGGCCACCGTCACCGTGGCAGCCCCGGCGGCGGGCGGCGGCACAACCGCCATCACCGTCACCGGCATCTGCAAGGGCGTGGGGATGATCCACCCGCGCATGGCGACGATGCTCTCGATCCTCCTGACGGACGCGGCGGCGGACCCGGCAACCCTGCGCGAGATCCTCCGGGGTGCCGCATCGCGGACCTGGGACCAGTTGTCCGTTGACGGCGACACGAGCACCAACGACACCGTGTACCTGCTTGCGTCGGGCAAGGCGGGCGCTGCTGCTGCCGGAACCAGCGCCGAGGCTCGCACCGCGCTCGCACAAGCCGTTGAGGCTGTCGCGCGGGACCTCGCCCGCCAGCAGGCGCGCGACGGCGAGGGCGCCACGTCGCTCCTTACCTGCCAGGTCAGCGGTGCCGCCGATGACGCCGACGCGCGTGCGGTGGCCCGTGCCGTGATCAGCAGTTCGCTCGTCAAGGCCGCAGTCCATGGCCGGGACGCCAACTGGGGCCGCATTGCGGGTGCCGCCGGCAACGCCACGCTGCCCGAGCGCGCCGTCCTTGAGGCCGCCGGCCTCACCACAGCCGTTGCCGCCGAGCGCGCGGGCACACCGGCACGCGTTGACCCGGCGACCATGAGCATCGCCATCGCGGGCCATCTTGCCTACGACGGCCGCACCGGCGGGCCCGCAGGGATTGACAAGGACGCCGCGCGGGCCTCGATGGACAGCGAAGAGGTCCTGATCCGCGTGGACCTTGGGCTGGGCACCGGGGTTGGCGAAGCCTTCGGCTGTCCGCTGACCGAGGCCTACGTCAAGGAGAACTCGGAGTACACCTCGTGAGCGAGATCGCCGTCGTCAAGCTTGGTGGCACCACCCTCGCCGAGCAGCGCCAGGTCCTCGCCGAGGTGGCTGCGGTGTCGCGCCAGCGGCCGGTGGTCCTGGTCCACGGTGGCGGCAAGCGCATGTCGGAGTGGCTGGAGCGTCTGGGCATCGAATCCCGATTTGAGAACGGCCTCCGCATCACCGATCCGGCCTCGCTTGAGGTGGCGGCGGCTGTGCTGCGCGGCGTGGTGAACAGCGAGCTCGTCGCCGCGCTGCGCGACGCGGGCTGTGATGCCGTGGGTCTCTCCGGCGTGGACGGCGGGCTCCTCATCGGCCGCCGCCTGCCAGATATCGGGCTTGTGGCCACCATCACCGGCGTCCGGCGCGACTTGCTGGACTCGCTGCTGGTCAGCGGCCAAGTTCCGGTTGTGGCGCCGCTTGCGCGTGACGAGAATGGCGTGGTCTGCAATGTCAACGCCGATGACGCGGCAGCGGGGCTCGCCGCGGGGCTCGGTGCACGGCAGCTTATCCTGATGACCGACGTGGACGGCGTCCGCGACGCATCGGGCAATAAGCTTGACTCCATCACCGTTGCCCAGGCCGAGGCGATGATCGCCGACGGCACCATCCGGGGCGGCATGGTCCCCAAGGTGAAGGCCGCGCTGTCGGCGCTCGCCTGGGAGGGGTCCGAGGCCATCATCGCGGACGGCTCCGCGCCAAACGCCCTTGTCCGCGCACTTGGCGACCCCACGTTTGGCACCCGCGTGTCGGCCAGATGAGCGGAGCGTGACCGTGATGCTGGTCAAGCGAGACCGCCATGACGCCATCCGCCGCCTCGTCGGCGCCCGCACCATCGCCAGCCAGGGCGAGCTTGTGGCAGAGCTGAGCGCCCTTGGCTTCGAGGTCACGCAGGCCACCGTGTCGCGGGACATCGCGGAGATGGGCCTTGCCAAGGTCATGCGCGGCGACCACTCCATCTACGTCCTCCCGGAGGCAATCGGCGGCGTCCGCCGCGCCCCCTCAGACGAGCGCCTCCGCCGCATCCTCGGCGACATCCCGGTCACCGTGGGCCGAAGCGGGCTCATCCTCGTGGTCACCGGCCAGCCCGGCACCGCCAACGTCATCGCCCAGGCCATCGACGAGTCCACACTCAGCGAGCAGGTGGGCACGCTGGCTGGCGACAACACGCTCATTGTCTTGTTCCCCGACGAGCCCGCCCTCCTGCGCTGGCTCGAGCGGTTCTCGCAGATCCAGGCGTCGGCTGAGCCGGCCCGCACGGAGGCGCTGTCCTGATGAACAAGGTGGTCCTCGCCTACTCCGGCGGGCTTGACACGTCGGTTGCAGTGGCCTGGCTCAAGGAGCAGTACAACGCCGAGGTGATCACGCTCACCGTGGACCTCGGCGGCGGCTCGCTCAAGGAGGGCGTGGAGCGCCGGGCCTTGTCCGCTGGAGCCTCGAAGGCGTACGTCGTGGACGCCCGCGAGACGTTTGTCAGCCGCTACGTCTGGCGCGCGCTCCAGGCCAACGCGATGTACCAGGGCGCCTACCCGCTGGCAACGGCCCTCGCCCGCCCGCTGCTTGCCCAACTCCTCGTGGAGGTCGCCCAGAAAGAGGGCGCGGAAGCTGTTGCCCACGGCTGCACCGGCAAGGGCAACGACCAGGTCCGCTTTGACGTGGCCGTGCATGCGCTTGATCCAGGCTTGAAGGTGATCGCCCCCATGCGCGTGGGCATGGGCCTCACCCGCGAACAGTCGATTGACTACGCCAATGCGCGCGGCATTGAGATCCCTGTGACCAAGACGTCCCCCTATTCCATCGACGTGAACCTCTGGGGCCGATCCTGCGAGACCGGCGTCCTCGAGGACCCGTGGGTGACGCCGCCCAATGACGCCTACGCGTGGACCGTGAACGCGGCAGACGCGCCCGACGCCCAGGACATCGTCATCGGCTTTGAGGGCGGCATCCCCGTCTCGCTGGACGGAGAGACGCTCAGCGGCGTGGCGCTTGTGGATCGGCTGCACGACCTTGGCGCAAAGCACGGCGTCGGCCGCGTGGACCACATCGAAGACCGGCTCGTGGGCATCAAGAGCCGAGAGATCTACGAGGCGCCCGCGGCCACCATTCTGCACACGGCGCACCACGCGCTGGAGGGGCTGGTCCTGAGCAAGGAGCAGCTGCGGTTCAACCGTCTCGTTGCAGATGAGCTTGCGCAGATCATTTACGACGGCCTCTGGTTCAGCGCCCTGTCGCGGGACCTGCGGACGTACACGCTGAGCTCGCAGCGCGTGGTCTCGGGCGAGGTGCGGATGCGCCTTGACCATGGCCGGGCTTCGGTTGTGGGCCGGCGGTCACCGCTTTCGCTGTACGACAAGGGCCTCGCGACGTATGACGACGGCGACACCTTCGACCATGCCGCCGCGGTTGGCTTTATCGAGATCTTTGGCCTGCCGCTCCGCGTGGAGGCGGCCCGCCACGGCGCGGTGGGCAAGCACCACGGCGCCGCCTGGACCTGGACCGACCCGCTGCTGGACGGGCTGCCCACCACCATTTCCGGCTGACGCGGCACAAGCGGGCATCACCGGCGGCTCCGGAGGGGACTCGCCACGCTACTGCTTGGCCTGTGGCCAACCAGACCAGCTCCCTGCCACGCAGCCCTGCCCGCAGCGCGAACAGTCACGGGCCGCGTTGGTGACGAAGGCGCGGACCAGCCGCGTTCGCCATGAGGGCCGCGGATGCCGTACGGTTGCATGCCGTGAGCCCCACACAAAGCCGGCAAGCCCCCACGGGCGCCGCCCAGTTCCGCTCAGAGACGGCGCCGCAACCCGCGGCCGCCGACGATGGCGCGCGTCTTGCGCAGCTCGCCCTGCTCCACGAGCTCGCCCAGTTGGTCACCCAGGCGCGCGATTGGGACGAGCTCATGCGCACGCTCGTGGACCGCACAACCGCGGCGATGGGCGTCCGCGTCTGCTCGCTGTACCTGTTTGACCGCGACGGCCAGCACCTGACGCTCGCCGCCACCAACGGCCTGGACGTGGGGCAGGTGGGCAAAGTCCGTATCGACTTGGGTCGGGGCCTGACCGGGCTTGCCGCCGCCACGCGCCAGCCGGTGTTCTCGCGCGACGTCACCGTCGACCATCGGTTCACGTGGCTCCCGCAACTGGACCTGCACGGCCTCCACGCCATGCTGGCCATGCCGCTTGTGTGGAACGACACCCTGGTGGGCGTGCTCAATGTCCAGGACGCGCCTGTCCGCGACTTCGCCCCTGCCGAGGTGGAGTTGCTCACGACGATCGCTGCGCTCCTCGGCGGGATCGTGGAGAAGGGCCGCATGCAGGTGGAGGCCGAGGCGCAGCTGGACCGCCTCTCGCACCTTGACGTCGCCCGGGCGGAGCTGCTGGCCGTGGTGACGCACGAGCTGCGGACCCCGCTTGCGGTAGTGCGCGCCTACGTTGACCTGCTGGCCGACGCGGCGGTCACCGGCGCCGAGCCCGAGGCGCGAACCGAGGTTGCCACGTGGCGTGATGCGGCAACCGACCAGGTGACCAGGCTTGACCGGCTCGTGGACGGCATCCTCGCGAGCGTCCGCGGCGAGGGGCTCACGGGGCTGCAGCGCGAGCCGTTTGATGTGGTTGCGTCGGTTGGTGTCACCGTCGGCACGCTTGCGCTCCTGCTGCGCACCCGCGCGGTCCGCTGGAACCCGCCCCAGCGCGAGTACATCGCGCGTGGCGACGAAGCGCGCTTCCGCCAGGTCCTTGAGCAGCTGCTCGACAACGAGGCAAAGTACGCGCCGCCGGACTTCGCAGTCTCCATCGGCGTCTGGCCTGTGGGCGACGAGGTGCAGGTCTACATCACCGACGACGGCCCCGGCGTCCCCATCGAGAACTGGGAGGTTGTGTTCCAGCCGTACGTGCGAGTGGACCGTGCCCGTTCGCGTGGCTCCGGGATCGGGCTGTTCGCGGCCCGCCGACTCATGGAGGGCATGGGCGGACGCGTGTGGATTGAGAAGAACGGGTATGGCGGCTCGCGCTTCATGATCGCGCTCCCCGCCGTGGGGCCGTAGGGGGAGGGATCGATGCCAAGCTGGAACGGGAACTCCGGCGGCGTTGACTGGACGCTGACCCTTGAGCGGGACGTGCTGCTGCCGTCGCGCCTGGTCAACGGCACGGTCCGCGTGGTGGCCCAGCACGCGGTCGAGGCACGCGCCCTTCTGGTCACGCTGCGCGGCGTGGAGCACTGGGTCTACGAGACCACCACCACCGACGGCCGCGGCCACACCACCACCACGCGCCACACGGGATCGCACGACCTGCCATCGGAGCCCGTCATGGTTGGGGGCTCGGTCAGCCTGGCTGCGGGCGAGTCGCGCGAGCTGTCCTTCCAGCTCCCGACGCCACAGCTTGGCCCGCCCACGATCATGGCCGAGATGGTCCGCGTTGACTGGTTTGTTGAAGCCAAGCTGGACA
>CAIXZV010000476.1 GCA_903924005.1 uncultured Chloroflexota bacterium
CCGGTTGCGGTGACCACCATGAGGCCGCGTCCATAGGTCACCGCTGTGCCCCGGAAGGCCATGTTGCGGCGATCGGCAACCAGCGCCCCATCGGCGTCCCCCATCGCCTCGATCGTCTTGTCGACAGGCACCGACTCGCCGGTAAGGGACGCCTCATTGACCCGGAGGTTAGGCGCCTCCAGCAGACGCCCGTCGGCGACCACGAGATCGCCTGCATCAAGGTCAACGATGTCCCCGACGACCACGTCGCTGGCAGGCACCAGCAGGGTTGCTCCAGCGCGACGGACGCGGGCCTGGGGCGACGTCATGCGCCGCAGCGCCGCCATCGCGCGTTCGGCGCGATGCTCCTGGATAAAGCCCACGAGGGCGTTGAGGATGACCACAGCGCCGATGACGAGGGCGTCCTTGAGGTCGCCGACGATGGCGGTCACCACGAGCGCCAGCAGCAGCACGATGATCATCGTGTTTGCGAACTGGTCCACGAAGAGGCGCCATGCGGGCTTGGTCGCTACGGCGACTAGTTCGTTGGGACCGTCGGCGGCGAGGCGTTGCGCAGCCTCAGCGGTGCTGAGCCCCGCGACGGGATCAGCCCCGAAGTGCGCAGCGACATCGCGGGCGTCCGCCGCCCATGCCGCGGTCATGGCTGAGTTGGCGACGACGTCGCCGTGGGTCTGTGTCATCTGTCTGCTCGCGTGGAGGACCGGACGATGGAAGGGTTACGCCACGGTGCGCTGTCAGTCGCCTCCGCCGAACAGGTCGAACAGCCCGCCGAGACGACTCTCGCGGCGCCCGCCGTTGCGCCGGTCATCGCCCGGGAGTTGCCGGTCTCGGATGCCTCGCTCACGGTCGCGCAAGGCTTCCGCCTCGCGCTCGTCATCATCGTCGTGACCCCGCCGGCTGGCGCCCGTGTCGCCGCGCGATTGGCCAACTGACTCGCCGCGCGTGGCGACTGCGGTGCTGGCCGGCGCGGCTTCGGCGTCGAGCAGCCGCTCAAGCTCGCCGCGGTCCAGAAAGATGCCCCGGCACTCGGTGCACTGGTCCACCGTGATGCCGCTGCGCTCATAGCTACGCATGGCGCCCTGGCATTTTGGGCAGACGAGGGTAGGGGGCAGCTGGATTCGAGGATCCATGACCGTCGTTGACCTCAGAAGTGGCTCTGGTGAGGTACCGGGCGATCCCATGTCCGCGACCTGCGATGCGGTCACGATCGGTGCGCCGCGAAGCGGATTGGCGCCTGAGCCTGCCAGTCACCACTCCAGCCCTTGCAGGCGGAGCTTCCGCTTCCCTTCGTTGGTCAGGATGGACTCGAACGCGAGCCATAGGATGGCCCCATTGGCCCACGACCGGGGCCTGCAGGTCACAAACACGGCCGGTCGGTCGCCCCGTCACATGGCTCCCGGTGGGGTTCCCGGCGGGCGTCAACGGTGGCGTCCGGCCTCCATACAATCGGGGTATGAAGGACTGGATCGAGCACGAGGTCGCCGCGGCCGTTGCCGAAGCGCAGGCGCGCGAAGGCAGCATGACGCGCTGGCGGGCGCCGCTTGTCTCGTACGCCTCCGCGGCTGATCCGCTCTTCCCGCAGCTCAAGCAAATCGTGCGCGCCACACACCTCACACCGGAGGAGCTGCTGCCCGGTGCCCGGTCCGTGATCGCGTTCTTCCTGCCGTTTGAGCGGGAGGTGGCGCGCGGCAACCGGCCCAA
>CAIXZV010000477.1 GCA_903924005.1 uncultured Chloroflexota bacterium
CCGGGTCCCGGCGCCGGTCTTGGCTCCGGCCCCGGCCCCGGCCCCGGCAGCGCCCCCAGCCCCGGTTTCGGCTTCGGCAACGCCAATATCGGCCGCCACCCAGTCGCCCACGGCGGGCAGGTCGGCAGGGTGCGCGGCCTCGTGGCGGACGCGGCCCGAGACCCGGGCGTCACGATCACCGGCTTGCGTGCCGATGATCCAGTTGTCGCGGTGGGCCTCAAGCACGCGTCCTGGCTGACGGCCGGGACCGGCTGCGGCGTGCGGCGCAAAGGCCGCAGCCCAGATGCTGTCCCAGCCCAGGCTCACGATGGCGTGGTCGATGGGGTTCTCGATTGCGTTGTCGATTGCGTTGTCGATTGCGTTCTCGCCGGGATCGATGGGGTCCACAGCCATCATTGTCAGCCCACTCGGGTGAGTTTGGCTGGGCCGGTGAGCCAGCCCGGGGCGGACTCGCCGGCAATGCGGTGGCCAAGCCAGATGAGGCTTCGGCCGATACGGTGTCGAAGTGGCGATGGCGGTCTGCCAAGCCGTGCGGACGCGCGGAGGGACCGCAGGTACGCCTGGCGCTCGTGTGCCATGTTGAGCATGAGGTTGTGCTGAAGCAACGTAGGGGTTCCTTTCGGGACGTGATGGGGCGGTCCTAACGGGGTGTCGCGGTTGGGTCGTGCCGATCCGCGGTGGTTCGTCCCGGACATGGAACGAGCCGCGGACCTGCCCTGCGGGGGTCCTGCGGCTCGTGTCGGCGGGCGTGTACTTTGCCCGGAAAAGCACGAGAGCCGCGGACCCGGTGGTCCACGGCTCGGTGGTCGCTCTTGGGGTCTAGCCCCGCGTCCTACCTGCTGGTGGGCACACCTGTCTCGCAGACGGCAGCCATGTACGGCGCCGTGCGGAGATCGAAGGTTGCGTACTTCACCATGGGGCTCACCGCCTCCGGTATAGGACGTGTCGGGCGACCTGCTCGACCGGGGCGGAGTCTAACCGCGCTTCCGCCGCGCCGTCAATCCCCCTGGCCGCCAACGTCCCGGGCCAACTTCGGGGTCAACTGTCGGACCCAACCCCCGGGCCAACAAGCCCCCCTCGTTTGGGGGAATACACATGGGTGCGTTGTGCAGATACATACATCGGTAGCGAAAGCACAAGTGGCTGCCCGGCCACATGCCTCGCAGGGAGGTCTCACATGGCAGGCGCATCACGCCCCTTCCCCATCACGGTTGTGTCGATTCTTGCGGGTCTGGGGGCGCTGTCCGGCATCGTGTTCGGCGGGCTCGCGCTCGCGGGCGGCGGCGGCGTCTATGCCGTCGTAGCGCTTGTTCTGGGTCTCCTTTACCTCGTCTGCGCCTATGGCCTCTGGTCCCTGCAGGGATGGGCCTGGATGCTGTCTGTGCTGGCCCAGATCCTGAACATCGTCGCGGCGGTGGCACCTCTGGCGAGTGGCGGCTCTGTTGCGTTTGTGCAGCTCGGCGTGGCGGTCATCATCCTGGCGTACCTCAACACCGGCGGCGTGAAGAGGGCCTTCGGCCGCTAGCCCGCGTTCTTCTCTCGGAGCCGGCCGGTCCCGTCCCGGCCGGCTTCGTGATTCCCAGCGCGTCGGCGGACTCCGAGGAACCGGGCGTCGTGTCGAGGCGTCGTGCGGGTGCGTCCGCCAACTGCGAGGATCCCCCAATGCGTCTGCCCACCCGCTTCGCCCCGGCGACCACGCCCGCTACGCTCGCCCTGATCGCCCCGATCGCCCAGATCGCCGTCCTCGTGGCGGCCTGCACGGGGGTTGCAGCTTCGCCGTCACCCCAGGCGACGACGCCGCTGGTGCCCGATCCCACGCCCGTGATGCCCACGCCCGTGATGCCCACGCCCGTACCCAGCACGCCGGTGCTGCCGTCGGCGGACCCCAATGTCCAGGGCTACTGGCTTCGGCTGAGCACCACGCAGGCGCTCCAGCCCATCTATCTCTTTGCGCGGCTTGACCCGATTGTGGTCACCGGTGACGGGCGCGTGATCACCGAAGGTGCGGTACCGGCTATCTTCCCAGGACCCCTCGTTACGCCGCTGGTCTCGCGCCAGCTCAGCGACGCCGGGCGCGCCGCCATCATGAAGCTCGCCACGGAACTTGGGCTCCTCGGCCGACAGACCGATTTCGTCGGCGGCCCGCCGCTCGCCGGCGGCATCCTGGGCCATATCCAGATCAGCGTTGACGGCAAGCTCCGGGACCTCACCGGGATGCCGGACACGCAGTGCACAACCTCGCCGTGCAACCCGGCGCCCGCCACACCCGAAGCGTTTGCCTTGTTCTGGCAGCGGATGCTGGACCTCTCGTGGCTTGGCGCAGAGCTTGGCCCGCAAACGCCGTACGACCCTGTGGGCTACTCCGTCCTGACCGGGCCTACGCCCGTCCCGCAGGCCGGGATCACGCCGGTCATCATCGACTGGCCGCTCCCGGACCAGTTGGCAACGATGGGCGTTGAGGTTGACCAGGGCGCCCGGTGCGCGACGTTTACGGGCGCCGCCGTGGCCACGCTCAAGGCAGCCTTCGACAAGGCCAACGCCCTGACGGGCTGGAACCAGGATCCGCAGTTCAACGCGGCGTACGGCCTGACGGTGGTGCCGCTGGTGCCCGGCCGCGACGCGTGCGCCGAGACGTTCCAAGTGGGGAAGTAGCGGCTCGGGCGTCTCGGCGGGCGGGGCCCGCGACTGGCCCACCGCCGACAGGCCCGGCGATCGGTGGCACCGATCGATTTCGCGTGCCGTACCCGTGAGTGATCGGTAGCACCGATCAATTCAACCGGATCTGGGGCTCCGAGCGTCCGAATGTGGTCGGTTTGATCGGCGGCACCGATCACTCGGCCATCTGGGGACGGGAATCGATCGGTGGCACCGATCAGCAGACGCGGCGGGCCGACGCGGCGGGCGAGCGGCGGCCCACGGCTAGCGGCCCCGGCGAAGGCCGGCCCCGGCGGCCCACGGCTAGCAGCCCCGGCGAAGGCCGGCTCTGGCGAAGGCCGGCCCACGGCTAGCGGCCCCGGCGAAGGCCGGCTCCGACGAAGGCCGCCGCCGGATCAGCGCGAGCGGCGCACCACCACGCGGCTTCGCCCCGGCGCCGGGTGTGACGTGGTTGGCGCTGCTTCCGTGAACCCCACGCGCGCAAACATCGACAGCGTCCCGGTGTAGACCGACGCCGCGGACAAGCGCGATCCCTGTGTGGCCACGGGGTAGCCCTCCACGATGGCGGCGCCGTGCTCCAGGGCAAACGCGGTGGCCGCGGCCACCATCGACGAGGCCAAGCCCGCGCGACGCGCTGTTCGCCGGACCACCAGACAGGTGATGGACCAGACGTCGCCGCCGGGCAGCTGCGGGATGGTCCGCGACCGGGTCAGCCTCGGATAGCCGTCACGAGGCGCAACGGCCACCCAGCCAACGGCCTCGTCGCCGCGCATCGCGACCAGCCCAGGCGGCAGCGGATCGGCCAGCTGCGCTTCGAGGTCGGCGCGGTTCTCCGCCTGCGTTGTGTTGGTCCAGTTCAACCCGGGCTTGCGCCAGAACTGGCAGAAGCACCACCGGGGATCGCCGCCGGCCTCAAAGAGCGCGGCGAGCGCGGGCCAGGTTGCGGCACTGAGCGGCGCGATGGTCACGTCGGGCAGCGCCGTCACGACATCGTCTCGGTGGAGAGGATGAACGCGCCCGTCCAGAAGTCGATCAGGATGGTTGCGATGTGCCCACCCGTTGGGCCGGCGATCTCCCCAAGCGCGATGCGCCAGACGAGGCGGTCCGGTGGCGGGGCCGAGGCGGGCGGCGAGGGCATCGTCCCGGGCTGCGAGGGCATCGTCCCGGGCCGGCCGGGCGCCATCTCGGCGTAGGTGCCCACGTCTGCGCTCATCACCGCCTCGTTTGCGTACGAGGGGACGGCCGCGCGCGCCGCCGCGACGGCCTGGTCCCGCGTGAGGCCGCCCGGCGACTGCGTTGGCGCGGCCGATGCCGTGGGGGTTGGCGAAGGCGAGGCCGCGGTGCACCCCACGAGCAGCACCGCGACGATTGCGACCATCGCCAGCGGGAGGGCGCTAGCGGGCTGCGATGCCACCGATCTCCACCTTGTAGTCCGGCGTGGCCAACTTCGCCTCA
>CAIXZV010000478.1 GCA_903924005.1 uncultured Chloroflexota bacterium
ACCACACCGCCTGCGTTGCCAAAGAGCGGCTCCGCGATAAACGCGGCGGGGCCGGGCCCGGCCGCTGCTGACTCCCCCACCACGCGGCGGACGTCCGCTGCAGAGAGCGCCCCCGCGTCGGGTCCGCGGTGCAGCCCGCGATACGTGTTTGGCGCCTCCACCAGCCGAACCCAGGCCGGCCGGGTGCCCACGGCGTTGGGGTTGTCGATGTGCGAGGTGGTGATGGCGTCGGCCGCGCCGGTCCACCCGTGGTACGCGCCGCGGACTGCCAGCACGTCTTGCCGGCCCGTCGCGACCCGGGCGAGGCGAAGGGCGAGCTCCGTGGCCTCGGACCCGGTGTTCACCAGAAAGACCGTGTCCAGCGGCGCGGGGAAGCGCGCGGCGAGCGCCTCCGCGAAGTCCGTCATGACGCGGTACAGGAACCGCGAGTTGGTGTTGAGCAGCCGCAGCTGCCGCGTGACCGCCGCCTCGACGGCCGGGTGGCTGTGGCCCAGGATCGCCACATTGTTGACGATGTCGACATACGAGCGGCCGGTGGTGTCGATCAGGTGATGGCGCCAGCCCCGTTCGATCCGCGGCGGGGCGTCGAAGTAGTGAACCTGGACGCCCGCGAGGACGGCATTGCGGCGGGCCAGCAGTTCGGCCGGATCGTCGGCGGGCGCAACCACGAGGCTTGACGGCAGCCCCAGCAGCCGCGCCGGATCCGGGCACAGTGCCTGCCACGCGCGAGCCAGCGAGGGCACGGTCCGGCGCGGTGCCTCCAGCCCCGGAACCGCCACGAGCTGCGCGTGGAGCAGCGCAGGAAGCCCGCCCGGGCCATCGCCCGCCACGCGGCCAATCTCGTCACCTGCCGTCACGGACGCCCCGGCGGCAACCGAAGGGACGACGCCGTCAAGCCGAATATCGAACCCGTCGGCGCCGATCACCACGCCGGCGGGCGTAAACCGGACGACGCCCGCAACCGGGGCGCGCACCACCATGCCTGCCGGGAGGAACAGGTCCGCACCCAGATGGACCGTGGCCGCCTCGATGGTCGTGTCCAGTTCGGCATCGGTGAGGCGCGCCTCGCCCCATCGGCCAAGCGGGATGCCGCCGGTGGCGCGCACGGCGTCAACTGCGGCCTCCACCGCCGCCGGCGCCCCGGTGGCCGCTCCCGGGAGTGCCTCGGACGTTGTGGAGAGATCCAGCACGCGAACCCGTTCCGCCACCACCTCCACCGGGTGGACAACGTTGGCTGGCAGCGCAACCCGTCGCGCCGGACCAAGCCCCGCTGCCTCGCGCAGGACCTCCTCCGCTAGGGCGAACGGCACGGCGGCCACCGCCGCAAGCGCCGCCCACTCCTCGTCACGCGTGGCATTGACGTATGTGTTGTCCGGCTCAAGCGCCCCCTGCTGATCGCCGCTCACCGCAACCGCCGCGGCGCGGGCCACCACCATGGGCCAGACGGCGGCCAGCTCGGCGGGCTCCAGCGGCACCAGCGCGAGATAGCCGCGAGCCACGTCACGGGCCAGTTGCAGCGGCGCGTCCAGGTCGTGGAACGAGTCCGCTGCGATCACCACGGCCAGATCGGCCGCCAGCCATGTGCGCGACAGGTCGCCAAAGTCGATGAGCCCACTCGGCATCGGCCGCCCCGCTGGGTCTTCGCAGGCCACGGTGTTCACATCGGTGACGTCCTGGTGGACAACGCCCAGACGCAGCTGCGGCTCCAGCGCGGCGAGGGCGTGGGCGGCCCGGGCGGTTGCTTCTTGGGCCGCGGTCCGGCGCGCAGGCGTTGAGCAGTACGGCAGCAGCGCCTCCACCACGGATGCGGCGTGGCGGATGTCCCACTGCAGCGCCCGGTCCAGCCCCGGGTGATCAAACCCGTTGAGCGCTTTCGCCATCCGCGCGGCCATCGCGCCATGCGCCCGCAGCACGGACGGCGCGAGATACCCAAACGTGTCCAGCGGCGTCCCGTCGAGATATGTCACGAGACGCAGGTCATGCCTGGTTCCGGCGGTAACGATTGCGCGGGCGATCAGCGAGCCGTCACGGGCCGGCTGTGGCACCGGCACCGCAAAGGGCAGCCCGGCACCAGCAGCGCGCAGCATCGCCGCGTTCTCGGCCTCCAGAGCGGCTCGGCTCAAGCCTTCGCGGGCGATCTTGAAGACGAAGCGGGCGCCGTCGGCCGCATCAACGCGGTAGTTCCGGTCCTGGTGGCTGCCCAACTCGGTGAGCACACCGGTCATGCCAAAGGCGTCGCGCAGGAGCAGCGCAGCCTCGTCGGGCGCAACCTCGGGACGGCGATGTATGTGGCCGGCGAAGGGGTTGGTGTCCATCGCGCCCATGGTGGCAGACCTGCGCGCCGACGACCGTGCCAAATGCGTTGACGTACAGATGCCCCGTCGTCATACTCTCTTGGTAATCACATACCACTTGGGGGTTGACCTATGGCGAACATCGTCGGGGAGCGGTTCCAGATCACCATCGACAAGGAGGCCCGGGAGGCCCTGGGCATCAAGCCCGGCGACCGCGCAATCGAACGCGTCGAAGGCGGCCGCCTCGTGGTGGACTTCATGCCGGCCCCGCACCGCGAGTCCCTCCTTGGGATCTTCCGCCGACCCGACCTGCCGCCCATCACCGATTGGCAGGCAGTCAAGGACTCGGCGTGGGACGCGCGGGCGGACGAGATCATGGAAGCTCTCGCCGAGGACAGCCGTCGTCATGCTGGTGATCGCTGATGGCGGGCCGCATCTTCTGTGACACGAGCGTTCTGATCCGTTACTTCGCCGATGATGACCCGCCCCGCGCCTTCGCGGCCGCGGGTCTGTTCGACAGCGATGCAACGTTAGTTGTCTCGACGACCGCCCTGCTGGAGCTCGTTCACGTGCTGCGGACGAGGTATGGCGTCACGAACCCGGTCCTCGGCGAAGGCCTCATCAGCTTTCTCACAAGGAGCAACGTGGAACTCGTGGATGCGGACCGGGGCGCGACCGTTGCAGCCATCCAGTGGTCACTACGCGTCTCTGCCCGACGCATCCCGGACGCGCTGATCGCTGCGGCCGCCGAGCACGCAGGCTGCGACCAGATCGCCACCTTCGACGAGCTCATGACCTCCCCATCCGTGCCCGTGCGCCTGCTCTGAGCCCCGCCGGCTAGGCCTCCGTATCCACGCTGCATAGACGTACTGCATACTTCCCGCGTCACCACCGCTGGAGGTCCTCGTGAGCGTCGGCACCCCATTCCATCCCAAGGCCGCGGCCCTGAATCGCAAGATGCAGTGGCGCGAATGGGCCGGGTATTGGGCGTCGTCCGCCTACGCAGACTTCCACGACATCGAGTACAACGCCATCCGCGAGGCCGCGGCGGTCATCGATGTGAGCCCGCTGTACAAGTACAAGCTCACCGGCCCCGACGTCATCCGCCTTGCTGACCGCGTCATCACCCGTGACGCCACCAAGCTCAAGGTGGGCCAGGTCTTCTACACGCCGTGGTGCGACGAGCACGGCAAGGTGCTTGATGACGGCACGGTCCATCGCGTGGGCGAGCACGAGCTCCGCTGGACCGCGGCGGACGCGCAGTACCGCTGGCTGACGCAGAACGCCGCCGGGCTGGACGTCCACATCGAGGACGTCTCGGAATCCGTCGCCGCGCTTGCGCTCCAGGGCCCGTTCTCGCGCGCAGTCCTTGAGGCCGCCACCGGCGAGTCCTTTGCGGACCTCGGCTACTTCCGCCGCCGCGCCACCAAGATCGCCAAGGTGGAGATCGACGTCAGCCGCACCGGGTACACCGGCGATCTGGGCTACGAGCTCTGGATCCCGGCGGAGGGCGCGGCCAAGGTCTGGGACGCGCTGTTCGCGGCCGGGAAGGCGTATGCAATCAGGCCCGCCGGCATCTGGGCGCTGGACGTGGTGCGGCTTGAGGCGGGGCTGATCATGGCGGAGGTGGATTACACGTCCGCCCGTCATGCGCTCAACCCGGACCAGAACTTCAGCCCGTTCGAGATTGGCCTGGGCAAGCTGGTGAGCTTTGACAAGGCCGACTTTGTGGGCCGACGCGCGCTCCTCGCCGAGCAGGCCGCGGGCGGTCCCGCTCGGCGCCTTGTGGGCCTCATGCTGGACTGGTATGAGATTGAGGCGCTGTACGACGCGCAGGGTCTGGCCCCGGCCATCTCGCCCTGGGTTGATCGATCGCAGACGCCGGTCTTTGCGGATGGGCGCCAGGTTGGCCGCGCCACGTCGCATGGCTGGAGCCCCATCCTCAAGCAAGCCCTGGCCCTTGCGCTGGTCCCCGCACGGTACGAGGCGGTGGGCACGAAGCTCCAGATGGAGTGGACCGTCGAAGGCCGCCGTGGCCGCGTGACCGCCGTGGTCAAGCCGCTGCCGTTTCTGGATCTGGAGCGCAAGCGCAAGTGAGCGACGCGGCCGACTTCGCAGCCTTTGCGGCGTTTGACGCGCTGGTTGCGTCGCGTCTGGCGGAGTGGACGGCCGAACTGGTGGAATACCTGGCCATCCCGTCTGAGGGCGGCGACATGGCTGGGCTGCGCGCCGCGGCAGACTGGACGGCCGCGCGGCTGATCCGGGCCGGGGCCATCGTTGAGACGGTTGAAGTGCCGGGCGCGCCGCCACTGGTGGTTGGCGAGCTTGGCGACGGACCCCGCGTGATCAACGCTGTCCAGCACTACGACGTGCAGCCGGCCGTGCCGCTGGAGCTCTGGACCACGCCGCCGTACGAGCCAGCTTTGCGCGACGGGCGCGTGTGGGCCCGCGGCGCCACGGACAACAAGGGCGAGTTCCTGCCGAGGCTCTGGGCGCTGGAGGCGTATCGAGACGCCATCGGTCCCCTGCCCTGTCGCGTCCGGTTCCTGGTGGAGGGTCAGGAGGAAACGGGCAGCGGCGCGCTGGATGCGCTGCTGGACCTGCGGCCGCACTGGCGCGTGGCAGACGCCGCGCTGATCGAGGGCGGTGGGCTGGACCTCGCGGGCCGACCCGGTGTCGTGGGCGGCGGCAAGGGCATCGTGGTCTTTGAGCTGCTTTGCCGCACGCTTGCGCATGACGCCCATTCAAGCCTCTCGGTGGTGCTGCCAAACGCCGGCCATCGGCTGATCGCGGCGCTGGCCACGTTCTGGGATTCCGAGGGCCGCCCAGCCATTCACGGGCTTGACATCGGCAAACGGCCGCCCACGCCGGCGCAGCTGGCGGTGATCGCCGGTATGGACATGGGCGAGCTTGACGACATCCGGCGAGACTGGGACGTGCCCGTGTTCATCGGCGGGCTGGATGGGGCGGCAGCCCAAGAGGCGCTGACCTTCCAGACAACGCTCAACCTGCAGGGGCTCTGGGCCGGCCACACCGAAGCCACGCCCAAGACCGTGACGCCGGCCGAGGCCCACGCGCGGCTGGACATCCGGATTGTCCCGGATCAGGAGCCCGACGAGATCCTTGCCGCCGTGCGCCGGCATCTGGACACGCACGGGTTTGCGGACATCACCATCGTCCCGCGCGAAGGCGAGCGCGCCTGGTGGACGCCGCCGGACCACGTGGTCGTCACGACGGCGGCAGCCGTGTCTGCGGATGTTGCCGGTATGGCGGCCAGTATTGGCGTCTCGATGGCGGGGACCGTGCCCATGTGGCAGGTCTGCGGCAGAGACCGCGTGCCGGCCACAACGCTGGGCGCTGGTCGCGCCGACTGCCGTGCCCATGCGCCAGACGAGAACATCCGCATCGACGATCTGGCCGCGGCCGCCAAGATGATGGGGCGCTTTGTGGACGCCCTGGCGCGTCTGCCCGAGGTCCCGCGCGTCCCCTGACGCAGCGCCGCTAGGGGCCGGTGACTGTCGAGCCGCCGTTGGTCTTGACGTTCTGCGTGACCGGCTTCTGCGTGAGCTTCACCGTGGACCCGCCATCGGCCGAGCCTGTCAGCGTGGTGGCCACGGCCACGGTCGCCGTGGATCCGCCGTTGACGGTGATGTTGGCGGTATCGGCGTGGAGTTCCTCCAGCTGCGCCGTGGAGCCGCCATCGGCCGTGAGCGTGAGGGCTCCGGCGCGGCCAATCGCCGTCATCGACGAGCCGCCCGACAGCGCCAACTCCAGCGCGTCGGTGTCGATCTCCATCGTTCCCGTGGAGCCGCCGTCCAGCGACACGCGCGTCAGCACAGGCGTGGTTACCCGCACGATCACGGGCTTCGTCGTGCTGATGCCGGGTGCAGCGATGGTGATGGTCAGCCGTCCCTCCACCACGTCTGTGTGGATGAGCGGCAGCAGGTTGCGCTGCGCGGTGAGTGAAACAGCGCGGTCCGCCCCAATGCCCACAACCACCTGGATGCCGCCGCTTGCGCTGATCGCCGTGAAGGCGCCGGTGGTGCGGTCCTGCTCGGCCAGGTCACCAACGCCGGTGATGGGGCTGACCGTGGCCACGAAGAAGCCCGACAGCCGGATGGCGAGCACCGCGATGAGCGCGGCCAACCCGAGGAGCAGCAGGATGAACAGGAGGATCCGCGGAAGGCGGCGCGTGGACGTGGCGGGCATGAAGAACTCCGTGGCTGGACGCCTCTCGCAGGATGGACCATGCGCGGCGGTTCGCGGAGGGCCGGATGCGGCGCTGCTGCGGGTCGGAGAGCACGCGTTCGGGGGCCGGTCAGCCCCAGCGCGGGGGCCGTCGGGGCTCGGCAGGCGCCGTCCTTGGTCAGGCCCGGGGCACGTCCGCAACCGACGCCAGCGCAGCGAACGCCGTGGCCACATCGTCGATCTTGGTCCGCGGGATGCCAGCACCGCGCGCCACATCACGCCAGCCGGCGACTGCCTCGGCCACCTCCTCAACGATGTCCCTCGCGGCAGACGCCGTTAGGCCGAACTGCGGCCGCGCCGCCACGACATCCGCCGCGACCACCCCGGTCACTCGCCCGTTGACAGCAGTAGCGTGCTCGCGCATCTCGTGGGACGGGTTCATGTCGAAGGCGGGCGCCAGGCGCCACCCAGCAGCCGTCCGAAGAAAGCCGTGGTTGCGCAGGTGGCCATCGCGGTTGCCGGCCAGCACGTTGAACGCCATCCGCCGGTACAGCTGCGCGAGATCCACACGCACATGCGCCGGGGCAACCCAGGCGGTGATCGCCTGCGCGATGTCCGCATAGTCGGCGTGGGTCGGAGTCTCGCGACCGGACAGCGTCAGCGCGGAGGCGTAGAGGCGCCGCCCGTCCCGCGTCCGGTCAAAGCGGCGCGTCGCAAAGGCGTGCCCCTGACCGCCAACATCGAGCACCGCGGTGTCCGAAACCTCAATGCCTGCCCGACGCGCCAGGTGCGCATAGACGTCTTCCCACGCGCCAACGTCGCGCCGGTCCGTCTTGGACGGGAACTTCGCAATCCAGAGGCTGCCGTCCGGCTCGCGGTAGTTTGCCTTTGGCCTGGCGCCGCCAAGCGATGAACCGGGGGCGATGAGCTGGGCGATCGCCGGATCCGTCGCCCGGACATCGGGATCGTCTTCAAAGCGCCGCACGGCAGCCTGGAGCGCGCGCAAGCTGGTGGACGGCGGGATCTCCGGATCGCGGTCCGACACATACGGACCGTCCACGCCGGCGCGGAGGCGAAGCGCTCCCATGCGGGTCGCATCGGCCACGCCAACCAGCAGACCCCAATCGTCGAGGTCACGGCCTTCCCGACGGCGCAGGAGCGCGGCGCCCCACAGGTCTGGCGACGTGTCGGCGACGATGCCGGGCAGCCTTCGCCCGGGCACAGTCGTGGCGTAGTCAACCAGCGGCAGCGATGGGTCGATGGGGAACGCGGCATCGACCGCGCGCAGCCACGAGGCCGCGTACGCGAAGCCAACCGATAGCACCCGTCCGGGCCACCGTGTCAGCACGCCAACCGGGCGTGGCGGACCCAGTTCCGGTGCATCGAGGATGACGATCAGCTCGTCGCTAGAGCTCATCTGCCAGCCCTCGGGTCAGCGGCTTGTGGGGTCTTGGCAATCGGGCGTCGGCGAGCTGATGACCAAGATCGTCATGGGCTGCGATCTGGTCCACATCCCCCGCCAAGGCCAGCACCTCGAGCACGCGTACAAGCGTGACCGCGCTTACCGTGAGATCGCCCGCCTCCAGCCTGCGAAGCGTCGGCCTGCTCACCAGCACACGCGCGGCCATCTCCGCCTCGCTCATCCTTCGCCGGAGGCGCGCCGCCTTCAAACGCTCGCCGAGGTCATCCGCCTTGCGCTGCGTATCGGGATTGAGGGATCGTTGCGGCCGACTCATGGCACATACTATTGACGCGATACATTGCTGATGTCAATTGTATGTTCTCCTGACCACGGGGCTTACTGACGCGCGACTACATTGCGTTCCGGCAAGGGCAGCGAGTCGTCGCTCACGTTCCCGACCAACGGCCCTTCGATACGAGGTAGATGCGCCGGTAGTGTCTGACGGTCGCGCGGGCGAGCGGCCCGCGGCATAGCGGAGGCGGGGCGGCTTGGTGCGTCAGATGTGGGACTGCCCCAAATGCCACTCGCTGAACCAGCCGAACTCGGCACGGTGTTACCACTGCCAAACCCTGCGGGGTGCGGCGGTCGCGGCCGACGGCACCGTGGTGGCAGGCGGGGCCGGGTCAGGCAATCCCAGGACGCGCGTGGGTCCGATCGGCATCCTCGCGATCTTCCTGGTGCTCGCCGTGGTGGTGGGCGTGGGGCTCACCGCCGCGCTGGGCCACATCGATCCGGCAGCATCCCCAAGCGCGCCACCGATGGCCGCAACGTTGCCCAGTCAGGAGGTCACGGCGCCACCCACAGCCCAGCCGTCTAGCCCCGCCGCCGCGCCGACGCCCACGCCAACACCGCGGGCCACCGCGGTGCCCATCGAGCAGACGGCCGTCGTGCGCTTCGAGGCCCTCATCGCGAAGAAGGACCTCGCCTACCACATGGAGGTGAGCGGGAGCTCGACTGCGGGCACGTTTCGCAACCGGTTCCGCTACTCGCTGGATGTGGTGGGCGGTGACTTCCGCGGCACGCTCACCACGCGCGATCTCGCGGCGACCTGCGATGGCGTGCGCAAGGCCGGCCGGATCTACGCCCGGTGCCCCGGTACGGCATGGGCGAGCCGCGACGACAGCGGCGGCAATTGGAGTTTCTGGCCGTTCATGGGTCTGGCGGACATCGGCAACCTCAACCCGCCCACGCTGATGAAGGTCAACGGCACCACGCTCGTCCACCTGACATCAACCGGCACATACTCCACCGGCATCAACAGGATGCTCAACTTCGCCAACGCTCAAGACACTGGCCTCCCGGTGAGCCTCGAGTTGTGGATCACCACTTCCGGGATCCCGGTCAAGGCCGTGTTCCGTCTGGGCGCTATCCAGACTGGCCAGGGGACGATGACAGGCAAAGGCACCTACGTGTTCACGCACGTCGGCCGCAAGGTCACCATCCGCGCGCCGAAGTAGTAGACGACAACGTCAGGCGCTCGCCATGCCGCGTAACGGGCGATCACCCGCTTGCCTCGCAATGGGTATGGCAATGTCACCCGAGATACCAAGGCGAACCTCCAGGGATCACAGGGTCGGCCGTGGCTCCTGTCCGTCCCGCCGAGCCACGAGCACCAGCCAGCCAACAACCGCGGGCATCAAGTAGAAGCCGCCGATCGTGCTGAGCAGCCCCAGCGCGAGAAGTGCCGCGATCCCGCTCGCGATCTGGCCTCTGCGGTCGAGGCCGGCGAGCGGTCGAAGCCACCAGACCAGCACGAGCAGGACGAGCCACCCGACCGCGAACGGCCAGCCGATGAAGCCGCTGCCGATCATGGGCAAGGCGAGGCCGACGACTGCCAGGGCCCACGGCAGGATCGGCATCCAACCATCGCGGTAGGTGATCACCATGTCAGTCTGGCATCCCGAGCCGGCAGGTCAAGTCGAGGGACCGGCCCCTCGGAAGATGTCACCGCTTTCGCAATGCGTACGCGAATGACTCCAGGCGGCGCCTGGGTCGTGGACGACTCCGCGCCCCGCGGCGAGGCCCCAGCGGGCGCGGCGCCGAGTCAGCCGGCGCTGCAATCCACCCAGAGGATCGTCCCGTTCCCGCCGCTGCCGTGCCAGACCATCGCGCCGATGAAGTGGACCGACTTGACCTCGCCCGGCGTCGACAGGCACGACGGCCAGCCAGAATCGTGGTACGAGCCGCTCGCGTCGCGCCAGGCCACCGAGGACTTCGCCCCGTATGCCGTGTCACCGATCCAGAGCGTGGCGACCTGCTCGCCCACCATCCCGTCGCCGACCGACACCGGCACCCGGACGCCCACGACGCCTGCCGAGCCGGCGGCCACCCCGACCGCGAGCGCCACACAGACTGCTGCCACGATCACCAGGGCCGGAACGAGTCTCGTACGCACGCTGCCCCCTCGACGCCGCGGCGGCGGACACCGCCTGCACCGATGGTCGCGGCTCGCGACAGCGAAGTCAAGACCTGGGCTGCCCGCGCCCGAGGCGATGTCCGAATGGTCGCAATGCGTGACATCACCCGACCAGCGGGGACACCAACTACCGCAGCGTGCGGTCCGCGTACGCTTCCAGGCGCTCAAGGCCTGCGGGGAGGGACGGGCGGCCAAAGCCCAGACGGAAGTGGTTGCCCGGGTGGCCGAAGAGCGACGCCGGCGCCAGCAGCACGCCTTCGGCAGCCAGCAGCTCTTGGGCAAACTGGTCAATCGGGATGTCTGCGGTGAGCTCCGGGAAGCCGATGGACCCGGCCACCGGCCGAACCCAGCGGAAGTGTCCGGCCTGGCGCTCGAAGAACGCATCGAGCAGCCGCATATTGGCGTCCACGATGGCGCGCGACCGTGCCAGCACGCGATCGCGCGCACGCAGGGCGATCAGCGACAGGATCTCCGCGGGCGCTGATGCGCAAATCGTCGTGTAGTCCTTGAACCGCATCGCCTTGTCCATCAGCGCCTGGTCGCGTGTGGCCAGCCAGCCGATCCGCAGCCCGGCCATCGCGAACGACTTCGACATCACGCCCACGGACGCGCCGTGGACGCCCGTGTCGGCGCCGGCCGGCAGGCGGATGGCCGGATTGGACTCCAGGTAGCGGTAGACCTCGTCCGACATGAAGGTGGCGCCGGCCTCGGCGGCAATGTCGGAGACGGCGCGGTAGGCCGCGGCCGTGGGCAAGGACCCGGTGGGGTTGTGCGGCGCGTTCACCACGATCAGCCGGGTCCGCGGCGTGACCAGGCGGCGCAGTGCCTCGGGGTCAAGGGCCCAGCCCTCGGACGCGTGCAGCTCGTGGAGCGAGACGTCCGCGCCAGCCGCACGGGCCACGGCGTGGAGGCTCTGGTACGCGGGCCACACCACGATGGCGTGATCGCCGGGCTCCAGCGCCACGTTGGCGACGGTGAAGATCGCCTCCTCGGCCCCGCTGAAGACGAGGACCTGCGCGGGCGCAATCGTGTCGTACAGCGAGGCGATCTCGGCCCGCAGCAGCGGATGCCCCGGCGCCTCGGTGTAGCCAAGCGTCAGCCCGTCCCAGAGCGCGCGCGTTTCGGCATCGGCCAGCGCCAGCAGGTCGGCCATCGGCCAGCCTTCAACATCGGACGCGCAGAGCAGGTGGCGGACGGCGAACTCGTACTTGGCGAAGAACCGCTCAAGTTCGAAGTCTTCAATCCGCATGCCGAGCGGGGCTTAGCCCGCAACCTCGGCAAGTGCAGCGGCGAAGGCCTCAAGCCCGGCCTGGTCCATCCCGTGGCCAACGAGGAGCCACGAGGGCGATGCGCCGCGGTTCACGACGATGGCCCAGCCGCCGTCATCAAGGGCGACGATCGTGCCGCTCATTGAGGCAAGCGGAGCGGTCCCGGCATCGGTCCCAGAGGGCACGCAGCCGTCAGCCGCGGTGCAGAAAAAGCCCTCCGACAGCGCGAGCGACGCGCCAGCCGGCCCGGTATACGAGATGACGATCTTGCCGCCGCCGGCGAGGCGCGACATGCCCGTGTTGATCCACCAGCCCTTGGACAGGTCCGGGCAGACGACGGACCAGGTGACGGACTGAGCGAGGCTGCGATAAAAGCGGCGAGTGTCGTCGGTGCCACTGCAGGCGTCGACCGCGCCGGAGCCCGCAGAGGCCGATGCGGACGGCGTGCTGGAGCCGGCGGGCGCCGTAGGGGCGACGGTCTGGCCGGGCTGCGTTGGAGCGGGCGTCACGATTGGGGCGCCGGAGCCCACAGGTGCGGTGGGCGCCACGGTCTGGACCGGCTGCGTTGGGGCGCCGGTGGCGGCGGTGGGCGTTGTGGTGCCGCCGCAGGCAGCCGCGACGGTGGCGAGCAGGGCTGCCGCGAACGCCAAGGACAGTGCCCGGGTACGTGTCACCCCGAAAGGTTACCCGTCTCGCGCCGGGGCTGCATCGTAGGCAACGGGGGCCAGATCTGCCTCGTTCCACCTTGGCCGGCTAAGTGGCAGATAAGCCACCGCTGTCACAGTACGCTCCTCGCCGCCTCCCGCCCCAAACCACCCCGCCAGAGGAGTATCTCTGATGGAACTCGGTCGCTGGGTCAAGTTCTTCACGCCGCTCGCGGTCCTGACCGCGGTGACGGCCGCCTCGCCGCTGGCGCCGCCCGGAGGCTCGGGTGTGCGGGCGCCGGTTGGCACCTGCGCGGCCGACGTTGCCGCACCCTCGGCGGCCGTTGCCGCGGCGGCCTGGTACCGGCTGGACCCGGTGCTGGACGGCGGCGGCACGCTGGCTGCCGCGCGCCTCTCAGCAGGAATCGCCTCGTCGGCGACATTTCGCGTGGACCTGCCCACGGAGTCATTTGCGTCAGGGCCAGTGGGCGGCCGGATCCTTGTCGGAGACGACGATGGCGTGCGCTCGCGGCTGCGGCTGATGGACACCGCCCGCGGCTGCTGGACGCTGGCCGGGCTGGAGAGCGCGGTCGTGCGCAGCGCGGTGATGGACGCTGACGCGTCGGTGATGTACGAGCACCGAGTAGACCGCTCCTCTCGCGCGGATCTCGGCGTGTGGCAGCGAGACGTCGCCTCGGGGCGTGCGGAGCGGGTATTGGAACCCATAGCGCAGGATGACGCCTACGGTCGGACGTTCACCACGGAGTTAGCGGTCGCGGCGGATGGACGTGTCATCGCCACGTCGTGCGGGGCGCGGGCCTGTCGTTCGCGTGTGCTGGACACCGCCTCAGGCCAAGTGGCGTTGGTCCCGGCGATTGGGCCCACGATCGGCCTCGCCGGGGATCAACTCGTCGCC
This sequence comes from uncultured Chloroflexota bacterium, assembly GCA_903924005.1. Classification (GTDB taxonomy): domain Bacteria; phylum Chloroflexota; class Limnocylindria; order Limnocylindrales; family CSP1-4; genus CAIXZV01. The sequence goes on from CAIXZV010000478.1 coordinate 13,189, forward strand.
ATGGCGGTGTGCGACGCGCTGCCGTGCGGGGTGCAGGCCGTGGACCTACGAACCGGGACGCGGCAGCGTGTGGCAGACAGTGCCACCGAAGCGGCCCTCGGCGGCTCGGCAGTCGTCTGGACAGACGCGCGCGGAACCGTCTGGCAGCGCCAGATTGGCGCGGATGCCGGTAGCGCTGCTCACGCCGTCGCCGCGGCCGGCCTGGCACCGGTTCGAGGCACGTCGCTCGCATCGTCTGGGGCGGCTACGGCAGCCGGGACCGTCGTCCTCGCACCAGGCGGTCGTATCGGCGATCCGCTCGCCGTACGGGTGCTGAACACCAAGCAGGGTCTGTTGTCCCGTGTCGGGGAGGTCGTCCCGTGACGCATCTCCCCTTCCGCGTCGCCGCAACTGCGGCTGCCGTCGCCGTCATGCTATCGGCCATTCTCCCGTGTGCGGTGCTCGCCGACACGCCGGACCCTGTTCTTGGACCCGCCTGGCCGCAGGACACGCTGCTGGAATACCGCTGGGCCTCGGGCGGGGTGCCGCCCACCGCCATGCGCACCGCGATGCTTGCAGGCGCCGCGGACGCCACAACGTCGCGCGCGTCGCGGGCGCCGCTGTTCGCCTACGACAGCACGGCCGCCAACGACTTTAGTTACGGGCTGCCTATGCCGTGCGCGTCCAACGCCATCGCCTGTGCCTATCGGTATCTCCCGTCCGGGTTTGACGTATGGCTGCGGGAGAACGGCCACAAGTACGACTGGGGCACGCTTCGCTGGTGCGAGGTCAACGCCTTCGCACCCGGCTGCTTCTCCACGGAAACGATTACACTCGATGAACTGGGCCATGTTGACGGGCTTGCCCACCACGTGAACCTGCCAGACGAGAGTGACTACTTGGACGCAGTCGTACAGGCCGGGAGCCACGCGAAGCCCCAGGTGGGCTGGAACCAAATCGTGTATGGCGTCTGCGACACGGCGACCCTGCAGACGATGTACGACGTGCCGTCGTGGTCAACCCCTTACAGCACGTGCCTCGACATCCCGGCCACGCTGACGCTGTCGATGGCGCCCGCATCAGCGGCCTCTGGCACCGTGACGTTCGCGTCCGCGTTTCGTGCCACAGAAGGCGGGCGGCTGAACGGGAACCCAATCTCGGGACGCCGCGTGGTACTCCAGATGCGCAGCGGGCTGGACTGGACGGACGTCGGCGTCATGCCCGGCGCGGCAACTTCCGGCAGCTACGCGATGAGCGTTCTTGTGCGCTCCGGAACGGACTACCGGGCCGTCTATCGGGCAACACCATCCGAAGGGCTGCGCACCACGGTGTCGGCAGTCCTCACGAGCGGCGGCGCGTGCACGGCCACGTGTCCGCTGGGTCCAATACCGGCAACTCCAGCGTTTGCACCTGGCAGAGGGAGGTAACCCGTGACACGAGGGGTTCTGCTCGCGGCGGTTGTGCTGATCGCCGCCTGTGCCCCGGGGTCCGCCGCAACAAGCACCCCGACGGCATCGCCAACCGCACCTGTGTCCACGGCGTCCCAAACGGCCGCCGCGGCCTCCGCGCCACCCACGTCTTCCGCGCCACCCACGGCGACGTTGTCGGGCGGGGGCATCGGAGCCGTCCAAGGCGATCTCGGCAGCATCATCTGGAACGGCCTGACCTCGGACACACCCTGGGTGGTGAACCCAAACGGTCCCGCGGTCAACACGGGCACCCCGCTCGCGATCTCCGCGGATGGGGTTGCGCCTGATCGGTGGGCAGCCAGTTGGGCACGGGTTTCGGGCAACCAGGCAGGCAAGCCGCAGGACGGCGGCTCGGGCCAGGGCGGCGGGCCCATCAAGGTGTCGGCACCCACCGCGGCCGGCACGTGGGGCCTCCGCTTCGAGGCCTGGTTTGGCCCTTACAACTCAGCCACGTGGTATTGGCGGGTGGAGGTGAGCTCGTAGCGGCAGGCACGAGACCTTGACGCCGCACGCCGGTCGTGCCCCAGACATGCCGCGCCGCCGGGGCGTCTGGCGCGACCGGCGGCGGTGAGGCTGCGACGGGTGTGAGGGGCGGCATCCCGGGGCGGCCCGGCCCGTAACTCAGGCGGGGACAGCTGCCCCAGCGGCCGTGAAGATGGACGTCTGCGCGTCTTCCGGGAGCATCACTCCCAGGATCTTTTGGAGCGCCAGCAGGTGGACGCAGGAACCCCAACTCTCGAAGTAGTGGCACGTGCAATGCCACGCACCGGCGTCAAGGCTGACGTGATGGGTGTCGTTGTCACCACGGAACGTCAGGGCGATCCGCTCGATCGAGATTCGATCAAGTTCGCGCGCGTAGCGATTCGCCTTCTCGACCTTGCCGATGAGTGAGGAGTGCATCGCCGCGATACCTCCGCTGCCCCGCAGGGCATCCACGAGGGCCGCCGTCCGACCGGGTCGAATAGTCGGTGATAGCGGTCGTATCCGAAGCCTACACCCGCAGGCCGTGGACTGGGGAGACCCTAGTTCGGCCATCGAAACGAGCCAACGGACACGAAGTTGTGGCGACCGCCACGAGGATCAACCTCCCCGGACGAGCTTCTCGCCGGTGAGCACCAGTTCGTCGCGGAGAGCCGGCGTGGCAGCCTCGGTATAGACGCGGACAAGGGGCTCGGTGCCGCTCGTGCGCACCAGAAGCCAGGACCCGTCAGCAAGGAACCACTTGTAACCGTCGTTGGTGTTGAGAACCTGCGTCCGCACCACGGGCTGGCCGGCGAGTGATGTGGGCGGCGCCTCGCGGAGCTCCACCATGACGCGCTGCTTGACCGCGTCATAGACGGGTCGCTCGAAGTGGACGTCGATCCTGCGGTAGGACGACGGCCCGGCAACCTCGTGGAAGCGGCGGACCGCCTCGGACACGGTCTTGGCGCCGCGGGCACGCTCGCGGAGGAAGAGGTCCAGGAGCAGCAGGTCGGCGTAGATGCCGTCGCGCTCCGGCAGGTGCATGCCGAAGCCGTAGCCGCCGGACTCTTCGGCGCCCAGCATTGCGCCGGTCTCAATCATCTTGGGGCCGATGTACTTGAAGCCCACCGGGACCTCGACGGTCTCAATCCCGAAGTGCTTGCCCAGCGTGGCCGCCGTGGAGGTGTTGTTCACGCTCACGACAACCGGGTCATGCATGCCGCGGTGCTCGGCGAGGTAGTACATGAGCAGCCCTGTGACCTGGAGCTGGTGCAGGAACGTGCCCTGCTCATCGGCCGCCCCGGCCCGGTCGGCATCGCCGTCAAGCAGCAGGCCAAGATCGAAGCCGCCCTTCGCCATCAGCGCCAGCGCCTCGTCCACGTTGGGGCGGATGGGCTCGGGGTTGACGCCGCCAAAGTACGGGTTGCGCTCGTTGTGGATCTCGGTGACGCGGATCTTGCCGCCGGCGAGCAGCCGCGGGATCCAGCCGGAACCGGCGCCGTACAGGGGCTCAACCAGGATGGAGACGTCGGCCGCCTTGAGCGCATCAAGGTCCAGCGTTCGACGGACGTAGCGCTCGTACCCCTCATACGGGTCAAACCACTCAACCAGCCCGGCCGCCTCGCCATCCTCAAACGGGCGGCGCTCGATGGCCGTCCCGCCGTTCGCCACGAGGCCAGCCTCCACCACCGAGATGATCTCGGCACCTGCGGCGGCACCCGTGGGCGCCTTGATCTTGAAGCCGTTGTCCGTCCACGGGTTGTGGGAGGCGGTGATCACCACGCCAGCGGCCGCACCGCGCTGGACAACCTCGTAGGACGACATCTGCGTGGGGACAGCGGTGGTGCTGATCGCCACGGGAATGTCGTGCGCCATCAGCACCTCTGCCGCGGCGCGGGCAAAGTGCTCAGACGCAAACCGGCGGTCGTACGCGAGGACCACGCCCTTGGCCTGCTCGCCGCGGCCCACAACGTAGCGGGCCACGCCGTCGGCGCAGCGTCGGACGTTCTCAAAGGTGTACTCGTCGGCGACGCGGGCGCGCCAGCCGTCGGTGCCGAAGACGATCTTTGTCGGCGCGGGGGCCGATGCCTGATTGGTCACGAGCGGGTCTCCGCAGCTGCACAACGGTCAAGAAGGGCCTGCACGATTGGCAGGTATGGGCGGGCGCCGCGCAAGAGCGCGATGGGCTCGCCCAGCGTGATCGTACCTTCGCCGGTGATGCTCACCGTTAGACCTGCCGGGCCTTGAGCAATCACAACATCACCATCGGCGGTCACGACGGACACGCCGGCCTCAACGACGGCGCCGTCGATGCCAGACGCGCCAAGCACATCCAGCAGCGCCGGCCACGTGCCCACGTCGGTCCAGCCCACCTCCATGGCGGCCATGACGACAAGACCGGCCGAGGCCGCGGGCTCCATCACGGCGTAGTCGATGGAGCGGCTTGGCAGCGCGGCGTACGCCGTTGCGATGTCGCCTGTTGCGAGACCGCGGCGGATGCCGGTGGCAACCTCGGGCGCAAACCGCTCAAGCGCGTCAACGATGGCGCGCCGCCGCCACAGGAACATCCCGGCATTCCACGCCACGCCGGGCATGCCCTGGAGCACCCGGGCACGGTCCGCGGCCGGCTTCTCCTCAAACGCCTCCAGCGGGTATGCATCAAGGCCCAGCACGCGCTCGCGGCGCGCCACAACCGGACGCAGGTAGCCGTACTCGATGGCGGGCCGCGTCACCCCGACGCCAAGCGTGACCAAGGGCGACGCGACACCAAATGAGCCGGTGGCCAGACCGTCGGCGGCATCGCGCAGGACCGAGCGGAATAGGCCCTCGCGGGCGGGGTCGATCCGGTGGTCTGCGGGCAGCACAACCATGACGGACTCCGGATCGGCATCGGGCGCCAGCGCGGCCAACGCGATGGCGGCGGCGGTATTACGGCCCTCGGGCTCAATGACGAGCTGCACACCCGGGACCTGGGCGGCAACCAGCGGCGCCCACCCGGCAGACACAACAACGCTGATGCGGGCATCGCTGCCAAGCTCTGCGCCGCGCAGACGCGTCACGGTGCGCTGCAGGAGCGTCTCCCCCTCGGGGAGCAGCGGCAGAAACGGCTTGGGCCGCTGCGCCGTACTGATTGGGCGGAGCCGTGTGCCACCCCCGCCGGCCATGATGACGATGTCCATGCGCCCATTCTAGGGAGCATCACCCACCGGATTCCCAACCCGTGCCCAACGGGGCCGTGTTTAGGGACGTCCCGACGGCCGGAACGTCCCGGCGGCCGGGACGTCCCTCGGCGTCAGGGGGTCGAGTGCAGAATTCGCATTGACGCCGGAGCCCGGTGTTCTTACCATCCGCCAACCGATATCCGTCGGACCCAATGCCACCTGAGTCGAGAGGCCTTCCGCCTTGGCCGCCTCTACTGCCGCCGCCTCTCCTGTCGGCGCCACTCCCGCCCCCGCCGATGCGGGCATCCCCGACGTGCGCATCGACCGCGTCACCAAGCGGTTTGGCGACGTCGTGGCTGTTGACGCGCTCGACTTGTCGGTTGCGCGCGGCGCCTTCTACTCGTTTCTGGGCCCTTCCGGCTGCGGAAAGACAACCACCCTGCGGATGATCGCGGGGTTTGAGCAGCCCACGTCGGGCGAGATCTACCTTGCGGGTGAGCCTGTAGCGGGCGTCCCGCCGTACCACCGCAACGTCAACACCGTCTTCCAGCACTACGCGCTCTTCCCCCACATGGACGTGGCACGCAACGTGGGCTACGGCTTGCGCCAGAAGCACGCCTCCAAGGCGGACGAAACGCGGCGCGTGGGCGAGGCGCTGGAACTGGTGCGCCTTGGCGGGTATGAGCGCCGCCGAACGTGGGAGCTCTCCGGCGGCCAGCAGCAGCGCGTCGCGCTCGCCCGAGCGCTCGTGAACCACCCCACGGTGCTGCTCCTCGACGAGCCGCTGGGCGCCCTGGACCTCAAGCTCCGCAAGGAGATGCAGCTTGAGCTCAAGGCCCTCCAGCGCGAGGTCGGGATCACGTTTGTCTACGTGACCCACGACCAGGAGGAAGCCTTGACCATGAGCGACGTCATCGTCGTCATGCAGCACGGCCGCGTGCAGCAGCAGGGCGGTCCGGCGGAGCTGTACGAGCGCCCGGTCAACCGGTTTGTCGCCAACTTCATCGGCGTGTCCAACTCCGTCGAAGGCAAGCTCATCGAGCACGACACGGCCACAGGCCGAGGTGTCGTTGCGTCAGACCGTGGCCTCCGCCTCACCGGCGTCATCACCGACCCCAACGCCAGCCCCACCACAGGTCAGCAGGTGATTGTGGCCGTGCGGCCCGAGCGCCTCCGGGTTGAACCCGTGGGGAACACAGGCGCGGACGCCAGCGCATCGGACGCCGGCTGGACGCGTGTTGAGGGCCGGATCCACCAGGGCACCTACCTCGGCGAGCAGACCGAGTTCCGCATCACCACCGAGATCGCCGGCGAGCTCATCGCCCGGCGTCAGAACGCCAGCGGCGGCGGCGCATCGGGCATCGGGCCTGGTGACGCGGTCGTCGTCCGCTGGGAAGACAGCGCCAACCTGATCCTGATCGCCTGACGAGCGCGGGCCCCTTACGCTCGGAACTGGAGGAGGAGACATGGCAGAGACCCTGGACGAGGTCATGCGCCGCATGGCGCAGAACCGCGTGCCCCGCCGAAGCTTCCTGGCCGCGGCGGGCCTGCTCGGCGGCAGCGCGGCACTCGCCGCGTGCGGCGCGAGCGCGACGCCCGCACCGACGGCGGCACCGACATCGGCCCCCACCGCTGCGCCAACCGACGCTGCGACAGCTGCCCCCACGGCCGCGCCAACAGTCGCGCCCGTTGAGGACAGCCTGTTCATGTACAACTGGTCGGGCTACGTCAACCCGAAGAACATGGACGACTTCAAGGCCAAATTTGGCGTGAAGACGTTCACGTACGACACGTTCGCGAACAACGACGAGCTGGTCGCGAAGCTCCAGGCCGGTGCCTCGGGCTACGACATCACGGTCCCCACGGCCGAGTACGTCCCGAGCCTGCGCGAGAGCAACCTGATCCAGAAGCTGGACCTGACCCGCCTGCCCAACCAGAAGTACATCGACGCCGCGTTCAAGGGCCTCGCCTGGGACCCCACCGACGAGTGGCAGCTGCCCAAGGACTTCGGCACCACCGGCATCCTGTACCGCAGCAAGGTGGTCACCGAGCCAATCGCCTCTTGGCAGGATTTCGTCGACCTGACCAAGGGCAAGTACTCGGGCAAGACCGTCATGG
>CAIXZV010000479.1 GCA_903924005.1 uncultured Chloroflexota bacterium
GACGGGCACTGGACCCACCAAGGGCGTGGCGCTGGATCCGGCGGTCATCGATGGCGCGCTAGACCAGTACTACGGTTTCGCGGGTTGGGACGCCGCCACCGGCAACCCCACGCCGGACACGCTGGCGCGGCTTGGACTCTCCTGGGTCGTGTAGCCTTCTCTTGGCAGCCGACCACGGTTGCCTAGAGAACACTGCCATCTGGATGAGGGGTATCTGTGTATCGCGCCGCACCGCGCCGAACCGTGTCGCTGGTCATCGCCAGCATCCTTGCCGTTGCATTGGCGGCCTGCTCGGGAGCGGCCGCCACGCCTGCCCTGACGCCTGCCCCGACCGCCGCGCCGACGGCCGCGCCGACCGCCGCAGGGTCGATGGACCTGATCCTTGCGACAACCACATCCACCCAGGATTCCGGGCTGCTTGACGTGCTGGTTCCCGCCTTTGAGGCGGCCAGCGGCTACAAGGTCAAGACGGTGGCCGTTGGCAGCGGCGCGGCGCTCAAGCTTGGCACGGAGGGCAACGCGGACGTCCTGCTTGTCCATTCCCCTGCGGCCGAGAAGACGTTTATGGACGCCGCCAGCGGCGTGGATCGCCAGCTGGTCATGCACAACACCTTCCTGATCGTCGGTCCCGCCGCCGACCCGGCTGGCGTCAAGGGCATGACTTCGGCAACCGAGGCGCTCAAGAAGATCGCTGCCGCAGCAGCCCCGTTTGTCTCGCGCGGCGACGGCTCAGGCACCGAGGCCAAGGAGCTGAGCTACTGGAAGACGCTCGGCATCACGCCGGCCGCCCCCTGGTACATCAAGTCCGGCGTGGGCATGGGTGCAACGCTCCAGATCGCGTCCGAGAAGGGCGCCTACACCCTGACCGACATCGCCACCTGGGCCGCAACCAAGGCGAACCTGGCGCTCCAGGACCTTGTCCACGGTGATCCGGCGATGCTCAACATCTACCACGTCATCAGCGTGAACCCGGCAACCTGGCCCAAGGTCAACGCGGCGGGCGCCAAGGCGTTCAGCGCCTATGTGCTCTCGGCCGACGGCCAGAAGCTGATCGGCGCGTTTGGCGTGGACAAGTACGGCATCCAGATCTTCGTGCCGGACGCCGGAAAGTCGGAGAGCAGCCTCACCACGCCGTGACGATGTGGACACCGTGACGAGCGCGACCCTTGTATAGCGACATCCTCGAGGTCACGCTTCTCTCGGTCGCCGTGTCCGGCGCGGCAACGCTGATCAGCCTCCTGATTGGGCTGCCGATCGGCACCTGGCTCGCCTTGTCCCGCTTCCGGGGCCGACGCGCAGCCATGAGCGTCGTCAACACGGGCATGGCCCTGCCGCCAGTGGTTGTTGGGCTGCTGGTAGCCGTGCTGCTGTGGCGCAGCGGTGTGCTTGGCGGTCTGGGCCTGATGTACACGCCGGGCGCGATGGTGATCGCCGAGGTCATCATCGCGGCACCGGTGGTCATGGGCCTCACCGCGGCCGGTCTGGGCCAACTTGACCCGCGGCTGCAGATCCAACTCCAGGGCCTGGGTGCGTCCAGGCTGCAAACGGTCTGGTGGATGTGGCGCGAGGCCCGCCTCTCGCTGCTGGCAGCCGTTATGGCCGCGTTTGGCAGCGTCATTTCCGAGGTTGGCGCGGCGATGATGGTGGGCGGCAACATTTCGGGCCAGACCCGGGTCCTGACCACGTCGATCGTGCTTGAGACCGGCCGCGGCGAGTTTGGCAACGCCATCGTGCTGGCTCTGGTGCTGCTGGCGCTGGCGTTCATGGTCAACGGCGTGTTGACGTGGGCGCAGCAGCGCGGGCCGCGCGCATGACAGCGGCCCTGCTGGACGTCCGTGACCTGGTCGTCACCCGTGACGGACGCAAGATCCTGGGGGTGGAGGAGCTCTCAATCCAGCGCGGCGAGACCCTGGCAATCGTGGGGCCAAACGGCGCCGGCAAGAGCACGCTGCTACTTGCGATTGCGGGGCTTCTCCGCCCGGATCAGGCGTCCATGATCTTTAACGGCACGCCGGTTGTACCCCACCGTGACCTGGCCTATCGGCGGCGTATCGGTCTGGTCCTGCCGGTGCCGCTGCCCCTCTCCACAACGGTCTTTGGCAATGTCGCCGCTGGACTCCTCTTCCGGGGCATCGGCCCTGCTGAGGTCAGTGAGCGCGTGGATGGCTGGCTTGCAAAACTGGCCATCAGCCATCTGCGAGACCGGCCCGCTGTGCGGCTCTCCAGCGGCGAGGCGCAGCGGATGAGCTTGGCCCGCGCGCTGGTGCTGGAGCCGCAACTCCTGCTGCTGGACGAGCCGTTTGTCGCCCTCGACAGCGCCGCCCGCGCCAAGCTCCTTGACGATTTCGACCAGATCCGCACAGATGGTCCAGCGGCTCGCGTGCTGGTGACGCACCATCTGCACGAGGCCGTGCGGCTTGGCGACAGGCTGGCGATCCTGCTGGGTGGTCGCATTCGCCAGATCGACACGCCCGCCCAAGTGCTGGCAGACCCAGTTGACGCGGACGTGGCTGCCATGGTGCGGACAGAGGCACGGGTCCGCGGCCACATCGTCGCGTCAGAGGACGGCCTTGTGGTTGTGGACACCCGGCCCGGGACCGGGCAGGACAACGCGGAGCGCGCGCAGGCGATGCTGGACGCGGTCCGCACTCGCCAATCCCGTGAGGCATGATGTAGCGACGGCGCGCCGACGGCACGTGGGCTGCGGTGGTCGCGGAGGTCTTCGATGGGTTTTGGCAGCAACGGGACGATACTTCGCGTCGCTCTGACGGCGGGCACGAGCACGGTCGAGACCTTTGACGAGGCGTTCTACCGCCGCTATCCGGGCGGCAAGGCGCTCGCGGCGTACCACCTGCTGCGTGACATGCGCGCGGGAGCGGACCCGCTTGGCCCGGACAACGTCCTCGTCCTCGCCACGGGGCTGCTGACCGGGGCGCCCCTGTCCACTGCGACGCGCTTCAACGCCATTGCGCGCTCCCCGCTGACCGGCGCGTTCGGCGAATCGGAGGCCGGCGGCTACTGGGGCCCCGAGCTCAAGATGGCGGGCATCGACGCCATCGTCCTCACGGGCCGCTCGCCCAAGCCCGTGTGGCTGTGGGTCAAGGACGGCAAGGCCGAGATCCGCGACGCGGCAGCCCTCTGGGGCCAGGATCCGCCGTTCGTCCAGGACACGATCCGCGCGGAGGTGGGCGAAAAGAACGCGCGCGTCCTCCAGATCGGCCGCGCCGGCGAGAACATGGTCCCGTACGCGATGCTCATGAACGACCTGCGCCACTACAACGGGCGCACCGGCATGGGCGCCGTCATGGGCTCCAAGAACGTCCGGGCGATCGCCGTCAAGGGCTCGCACCGCTATCTGGAGCTTGCGCACGATCCCGCAGCCCTCAGCGAGATCGGCAAGCGGCTGTCCAAGACCGTCACGGAGCACCCGCAGAGCTGGGACCTGCGGACAAAGGGAACCCCCGGGCTCACGGACGGGCTGAATGCCGCGGGGATCCTGCCCACGCGGAACTTCCGCCAGGGCTCCTTCGAGCAGGTGGAGGGCATCGGCTGGACCGCGTTTGAGGCCATCCGCAGCGGCACCCGCACCTGCTACGCCTGCGCCGTGCGGTGCAAGCCCGAGACCGCGTTTGTGGGCCAGCGCTATCGCGTCACCGACACCTACGACGGGCCCGAGTACGAGGCCATCGCCGGGTTTGGCTCCAACTGCGCCATCTCCGACATGGAGCTCGTCGCGCGCGCCAACGAGCTGTGCAACGAGCTGGGCTTGGACGTGATCTCCACGGCCGGGACCGTCGCGTTTGCCATGGAGTGCATGGAGCACGGCCTCCTGGAACCGGCGGACCTTGGCGGTCTCGACCTGCATTTCGGCAACGGCGAGGCGCTGCTTGAGGCCATCGTCCAGATCGCTGATCGTCGCGGTGCTGGCGAGCTGCTTGCGCTTGGCTCGCGCCGGCTGGCCGAGCGAGTTGGCCATGGCTCTGAGGCGTTCGCGATGCAGGTGAAGGGCCTTGAGCTCGCCATGCACGAGCCGCGCGGCAAGGTGGGCGTGGGTCTGGGCTACGCCACCAACGAGGCCGGCGCCGACCACCTGGTGGCCTTCCACGACCCGATCTTCGTGAACCCGGAGTCCGTGGGCTTCAAGGGCGCCATGCCGCTGGGCCTGACGACGCCGTCGCCCGCGCGTGACCTGGGTGAGACAAAGGTGGACATCTGGTACACGGGCGAGCGGTGGAACAGCGCCGAGAAGGTGCTTGGGCTGTGCTTCTTCGGCCCGGCGCCGCGGTCGTTTATCCAGGTTTCCGACGTGGTGGACGCCGTGCGGGCCGCCACCGGCTGGGACGTCACCGTGGAGGACTTGCTCGAGATCGGCGAGCGGGCGGTCAACCTCGCCCGGCTCTTCAACGTCCGCGAGGGCTTCAACCGCTCCGACGACCGGCTGCCTGACCGGCTGCACGGCCCGCTTGAGGGTGGCCCGCTGACGGGCGTCTCGATTGATCGCGACGCGCTTGAGGGCGCCATCTCCGCGCTGTACACGCTCAAGGGCTGGGACCCGGCAACGGGAGTCCCCTCGGCCGAGCGGCTTGAGCGCCTGGGACTGGCCGCCGTTGCCGCGGGTGCCACGGGTGCTGACGAAGCGAGGGCGCCGCGGGCCGGGGTGCCGCAGGGGTGAAGGTCCACCTATCCGGGGAACTCGCGTTCTACGGGCCGGGGAAGCGCGGCAAGTTTGAATTCCCCATTGCCCACGCGATGCCCGTTGCTGAGGCGCTGCGCCTGATGGGCATACCGGCGGCGGACGTGGCGGTGCTTGCCGTGAACGGTGTGGCCGAGCGGATAGACAACGCCGCGGTCATCGTCACCAACGGCGACGTCATCGCCTGCTACCCGCCCACAAGCGGGGGCTAAGCAGCGTCAGTTCGCGGCCGCGTCAGGCAGCGGAGGCGAACGGGTTCTCGACGCGGACCCCGTCGTAATCCGTGCCGGCGTCGAGGTCCTCGGAGAGCACGACGGCACAGCCGAGGTGCCGCGACGCCTCGATGATCGCCGCATCCCAGTAGGAGATGCCGAACCTCTGTCGTGTGGCCAGCGCGGCCGTCAGGATTTCCACGGTGGTCTCCTGGACCGGGAAGCGGCGCCACGACTCGATGAGCCCGACGGCCTGCGCATGGGTGATGGCGTCCGGCCGGCTCGCCCGCGTGGCCTGGACGTAGAACTCGCCGAGAACTTGCACCGACAGCCCGATGTCGGCCGTCGCGAGGATCTCGTTCGCGCGGCGCGCCTTGGCCTCCTCGCGCGGGTCGCCCGAGATGGCGTAGAGCAGGATGTTGGTGTCAGCGAAGCGCACGGTCGTGGACGTCATCGCGCGTGAGGCGATCCGCCGCGCGGAACCCCGTGATCTCGGCCTGGATCCGGCGCTGCTGCGCCTCCAGCCGGGCGAACTCCGTGTCGCCGCCGGCGAGCGCTCGCAGGTACTCGGCGACGAGCGCGCTCACCGAGCTGCTGCGCTCCGCGGCCCGGATTCGGGCGGTCCGGTACACGTCGTCGGGAACGGAGACGGTGACGTTCTTCATGGGCGCGAGCCTAACACAGAATCACAGCAACTGTGACACACAGTCTCGCGGTGCGCTCGTGCCCGCGCCGCCCGCGGTGCCCGCCCGCGCCGTCGCTCGTGCCCGCGCCGCCCGCGGTGCCCGC
>CAIXZV010000480.1 GCA_903924005.1 uncultured Chloroflexota bacterium
ATCCGGGGCTACCTGTCCAAGTTCTTCCCGTTTGGGGAGTTCAAGAACGGGATTGGCGCCGGGCTCATCGCCATGTTTGTGGGTCTTGTGGAGCTCATGCTTGAGTTCGTCAAGCCCGTGACGCTGTCGATGCGACTCTTCGGCAACATCTACGGCGGCGAGGTGGCGCTGGGCGTCATGACCGCGCTCACCGTGGCCATCGTGCCGATGGCGCTCATCGCGCTTGAGCTGATGCTCAACCTGGTGCAGGCGCTCATCTTCTCAACCCTGACGCTGATGTTCACCCTGTCCGCGATTGAGCATCACGGATCAGAGGAGCATCACGAAGGGGCGGCATCTCATCCGGAGGCGGCGGGCGCCCACGCGGCCCCGGCCAACTGACCACTTTCCCTAGGGAGCAACCCCGGGCCGTGTGACCCGGGACCACGGAGGACCTCGAATCATGGAGCACCTCGGCGCAGGCCTCGCGGCCCTCGGCGTCCTTGGCCCCGGCATCGGCATCGGCATTCTCGCCGGCATGTCCGCCAGCGCAATCGGGCGCAACCCCGACGCTGCGGGCCAGATCCGCGGCCTCGCGATCATTCTTGCGGCGTTCGCAGAAGGCCTCGGCGTTCTGGCGGTGGTCGTGGGCCTGCTCGCCATCTTCATCAAGTAGTCACGGCTAAAGACGATCCCCGTGGACTTCCTCGCACTGGCCGGAGCTGCCACCCACGCGGTGGTGCTTCCGGCTGCTGAGGGCACCGGTGCCGGTCTCCAGATCAACCTGTTCTGGGTGATCGTCAGCGCCGCGAACTTCATCGTCTTCTTCCTCATCGTCCGCTCGCTCGCCTTCTCAGGTCTGATGAAGACCCTTGACGATCGCCGGGCACGGATTGAGCAGGGCCTCAAGGACGCCGACCAGGCGCGCAAAGACCGGGAGTCCGCCGAGCAGGAGCGCCTTGCGACCCTGACCGAGGCCCGCCGGGAGGCCAACGACATCCTCGCCCGCGCCCAGAAGGTGGCGGACGAGAGCCGCGAGCTGGCCGTTGCGTCCACTCGCGAGGAACTGGCCCGCATCAGCGAGCGTGCAGCCGCTGAGATTGAGGCCGAAAAGCAGCGCGCAATCGCGGAGCTCCGCGGCGAGGTCGCAGATCTCGCCCTGGCCGCCGCAACCCGTGTTGTGGGTGATGCCATGACCGGGGACCGCCAGCGCAAGCTCGTCGCGGACTTCCTCGCCGAGCCCACCGGTGGATCGAGGAACTGATGACCCGCCCCGTCGCCGCCGACCGGCGCTATGCGGAGGCTGCCTTTCAGGTTGCCCTTGCGCATGACGCGCTGGACCGCTGGCAGAAGGACCTGGCCCTGGCGGCCGGCGTCCTGAGCCAGCCGGAGGTTGCGCCGTACGTGCACAGTCCCGCCATTCCCCTTGCCGACAGGCTTGGGGTGGTGGACCGGATGCTCGGCGCGCACCTCCAGCCCGGAGCGCTGCGGCTCGTCACCCTGCTTGTGGAGCGCGGCCGGGCGGCAAGCCTGGCCCGCGTGAGCGAGGAGTACACGCGCCAGCTCAACGCCCATCGCGGAATCGTGATGGCCACGGTGACCAGCGCCACGCCGCTTGACGCGGCGGAGGTTGCGAGTCTCCGGGCCAGGGTCGAGGCGATGGC
>CAIXZV010000481.1 GCA_903924005.1 uncultured Chloroflexota bacterium
GCAAGCTCCTCGTCGCGCAGCACGCCAACCGTCCCGGGCGGCAAGCCCCGGTCAATCGCGTCCACCACAACCAGCACCGTGGCCTCCCGGACAATCCCTAGGAGGTCCAGCCCCAGCGTCCCGCCGTCCACCAGGCGTGTGTCGGCCGGAAGTGCCGGTCCGGCCCCAGCGCCCATCGTGCGCAGCATCCCAATCACGCCCACGCCGACGCCGTCATCCCCCATGAGCACATTGCCCACGCCAATGATGGTGGGCGTGCTGCCGGCCGCACTCACTGGACCTTCTCCAGAAGCGACTCGCCGCCGTCCCGCGACTCCACGATCTCTTCGCGGGTGGGGAACTTGAAGCCACTCACGATGCTTGAGAGCAGGCCGTTCTGCTCCACGTTGTCCACCAGAATGCAGCTGTAGACGTGGAACAGGGCGATCGCGAGGATGGCCCACATCGAGAGGTGGTGCACAACCCGGAGGAGCTGAGCGCCCGCAAGCTCGCGCAGCCAGGCGAAGAGCGTTGCCCCAGGCTCAGCACCCATCAGGCCATCGAGCGCGAAGCCCGTCACCACTTCGACAAGCAGCAGGACGAAGAGCACCAAGTACGCGGTGGCCGCCAACTGGTTGTGGCCAAGGACCTTGGGGATCTCTTTGCGGATGAAGCCGTAGAACGCGGCCTGCCGGAAGAGCTCCGTGGCTTGGAACTTGCTGGTGGGGATGAACGCGGTCCAGCGCGCAAACCGGTTGCCGGCAAGCAGGTAGATCGTGCGGACAAAGCCCGACACCAGGAACGTCAGCGCGGTCACGATGTGGATCAGCCGGATGGTCGACATGACGTTGCCGCCGGGCGGGATGAGGAACGGGTCCGCGATGTAGGCGCCGGTGAGGCTCAGCAGGACGATGCAGCCCGCCGTGACCCAGTGCGTAATGCGGACGGGGACCTGCCAGATGTAGAGCCGGACGCGCTCGTTGGGGTTCTCAATCTCGTGGGCGTGGGCCGCAGCGAGCGGGGCGGTCTCAATCGTGGTCATCGGGTGCGCTCCGTGGGCCGGAAGACGTGGGAGGCGCAGCCGCCGCACGGGACAAACGAGTGGATGACGCGCAAGGCCTCAAGCGGCCGGGCCGGGTCTGCCAGCGTGACACCCGCAAGCGCCGCCTCGATGGGTCCGAGGCCGCCGCTGTCGTCACGCGGTGAGGCGTTCCATGTGGAGCCGTCCACCACCTGGTACGAGGTGATCAGGCCGTCCCGGATGCCCACCCAGTGGCCAACGGTCCCGCGGGGTCCCTCGCCAAGGCTGAAGCCGTCCGTCTCGGATCGCCAGCTTGACGGGTCCCACCAGGTGACATCGGCCACCGCGAGATCGCCCTCGGCAAGGTTCGTGCGCAGATCGGCAACCCATGTTGACGCCTGATGGCACACCACGTCCGCCTCCACGGCCCGTGCCAGGGTGCGCCCAAGGACGCCAGGCAGGTGCTCCATCGTGAGGCCCACAGCGGTCAGCAGCGCGCCAAGCGAGGTGGCGATCTCCTGACGTCCGTCTGCGGCCGCCACCAGGACGCGCGCCAGGGCGCCCGTCTCCATCGGCAGACCCTCATACCGCGGTGCCTTGATCCAGCTGTACTTGGCAGCACCCTCAAGCGTGGTGAGCGGGAGCGCGAGGTTGGCTGGCCACGCGGGGGTCGCCGCGCTGTTGGCCGGTCCCTCAAGGACCGACGGGCCGTTGGGGTTGGCGTACCACGCGTGTACCGACGTCTCGCCGATGGCGCCCGCAACCACCGGCAGCGGGCTCAGGAGGTTGCCCACCTGCAGGCGACCTGCCGGGAGGAACCGCGAAGCGTCATCGCCGCCGTCAACGGGGAACTCCCCGCCGGACAGATAGGCGCCAGTCCCCGTGCCAATCGCCGCCCAGTCCGCGTAGGCCTTGGCGAGGATCCGGACGTCGGGCAGGTAGACCTGATCGATGAAGGAGCGGGTTGCGGCGAGAATGCCTTCAACCAGCAGCAGCCCCTCGGTGCTCAGCGGGTCCGGCGCGTTGCGGTCCGGGACCTTGGGGTGATCCCGGCCGGTCTGGCCCTTGGGGCCGCCCCACGGCGCCACCACGGCCATCCCGCCAACGAGGTAGGTCTGCGGATGCGGGTCCTTGCCGCCAAGCAGGGCGTGGATGCGCATGAGGCTGCGCTGCCAGTCCAGCGCCTCGATGTGGTGCGCCGCCAGCAGGAGGTTCTCCTCCGGCGAGAGCCGGTAGGCCGGGTGGCCCCACCAGCCGCGTCCGAGGGCGCCTGGGGCATTGTCCGCGGTGACGGCGGCAACCCGGTCTCGGATGGCCTTGAAGGCGTCGGGCGTGGAGCCCGCGCGATCCGACTGGAGTTGAGCAAGCCGTGCTGTGGCGTACGGGTCTGCACCAGCGGCCGCCTTGAGGTCCACCCAGTTGGGGCCCTCGGTCTGGTAGAAGCCCAAGATGTGGTCGCGCACCATCAGGGTGCCTGCGAGCAGGTTGCGGATCAGGCGGGCGTTCGCGGGGATCGCCACACCCAGCGCGGCCTCAACCGCCCGCACGGACGCGAGGGCATGGACGCCAGAGCACGTGCCGCAGATCCGGTCTGCCAGAAGCCAGGCATCGCGCGCGTCACGTCCCTTGAGCGTTGCCTCGAGACCCCGGAACATGGTCCCCGAGACCCACGCTTCGCTGATGGCGCCGCCGGCCACGTCAAGTTCAACACGGAGGCCGCCGCCGGCCCGCGTGACGGGGTCAATCACCGTCCTGGCCATCTCAGCGCTCCTCTGTCCCGACGGCCGCGGACGCAGGTGCGGCGCCAGCTTGGGCTTGGGCTTGGGCGATTGCGGGCGTCTCAGCCGTGATTGCGGCCTCGACTGAAGCTGCCTCGGCGGCGGCCTTCGCCGCTGCGCGCCGCTCCTGCGCCTTGTACCGCTTGAACCTGATTGTCATGCCCGCACCGTGGACGACAGCAACCGCGCCGATCCCGCCAACCATCGCGCCGCCGATCAGATCCGTGGTGAGGTTGGGCAGGAACGGCAGCGGGGACGGCAGCCGGCGATACGCCGGGCCCATGGCGCCCCAGAACGAGGGCGAATGGCAGCCGATGCAGCCAACGCCCGAGCTCACGTTCCAGCTGATCTTCTCGCCATAACGGGCATCGGGGCAGTTGGCCATGGTCTCTGGGCCCTTGCAGCCAAGCTTGTACAGGCACCAGCCCTTCTGGGCGCCCTGATCGCCCCACTCCTGGGCGAACTGTCCAAACTCGAAGTGGGGGCGCCGCTCGCACTGGTTGTGGATGAGGTTTCCGTAGAACGCCAGCGGCCGGTGCGCCATGTCGGTGGGCATCGCCTCCTTGGCCACAAGCTGGTGGACGATCACCGCGGCAAGGTTGGCCGGATTGGCCGGGCAGCCCGGCAGGGCGATGTAGTTGCCGCCGCTGAGCACCTTGCCGATGCCGCCCGCCTCCGTGATACCGCCCGGGGCTGCGGGAGCGCCGCCATCCACCGCGCACGAGCCCACGGCAATCGTGAGCAGGGCACCCGTGGCAACCTCGCGGGCCACGTCCACCGCCGGCCGACCGCCAATCAGGCAGTAGGCACCCGCGGCGCCCGTGGGGAAGGAGCCTTCAAGGACGGCGTAGTAGCCGTTGGGGTAGCGGCTGGCAAGCCCGGCCAGCGGCGAGGACGAATCTGCGCCCGCGACGGCCAGCAGTTCCTCGTGGTAATCCAGCGCAAGCACGTCGAGCAGCAGGTTGGCTGCCGTGGGGTTGGCCGCGCGCAAGAGCGCCTCGGTGTTGCCGCCGCACGCCTGGCCGCGGATCCAGATCACGGGCACGCGGGGCGCCGTCTCCAAGGCCTTGGCGATGCGGGGTCCGTACGCGACGGGCAGCGACAGGGCTGCCGCGGTTGCCGCCGAAAACTGGAGGAAGGTGCGACGGGTCATTCCCCGCCGCATCATGGCGGCGTACAGCCCGTCATCGCGCATCGCTACCCTCGTTTTTTGGGCGCATCTCCGGCCGTGGGCATATCCCAGGGCAGCGGCACTGCACCATAGGGACGCCGATGACGATCATCGGGCACGCGGGGGCCTCCGGCCATGTACCACTGGTCGCGCTCCCGGAGGGCCACGGGCACGCCGATGCGGGACGTTCGGCCGGGTGCAGGCCTGTCCGTCGGCATGCACGACCCGTGCCATAGCCCGCCGAGACCCCTCCCGGTGGTCCGCCCAGCGGCCGAACTGCGCAGCGCCGACGCGTTTCGTCCGCTGTGGAGACCATCTGCGCGGTGGCGGGCCTCCCGCGGCCCGGCCGAGCGCTCGGATGGCTCCCAGACCGGACCATTTGTGCGGGGACTGCGCGCTTGGGCCACGGGGCGGCCCAAGCTCCGCCGCGCAGGAAC
>CAIXZV010000482.1 GCA_903924005.1 uncultured Chloroflexota bacterium
CGGGCCCAACCGAGAGGTGGATGCCGCCAGAATCGGCGGCGACCGCGTCGGCAGCTGCACCGGTCCACGCACCGGTCCAGACACCGGCCGGATCGGCGGCACGCGCTGGCTGGGCGGGTGAGAGCAGGGCGATGGCGAGCGCCAAGACCGAGCCGATGGTGAGGACGAGGACAAGGACGAGCGCACGGGCAAGCACGGGCGCACGGGCAAGCACGGGCGCTGGGGCGAGGACAACCGCCCGGCGCCCGGCGCGCATGGGTCTAGTTCGAGGCGTCCGGGCGCGCGCTGCGAGCGGGCTTTGTCGGCGTCTTGTCGAAAGGTGGACCGCCTGCCTTCGCCTGGCGACGGCGCGTCTCGCGGTTTGCAAGCGAGGGCATGGTCCGCGGGTCAGCAATGGACTTGGGGTCCATGCCGGCCGCCGCGGCGTCTGCAGGCGACATCGTCGCCAGCTTCACCCCGGCCGCAAGCTGCGTCATCGCCGCCCGAAGCTGCTCCACGCTGTACCCGGTGGCCGGCTGCGAGTTTGTGATGCCGATGCGGTCAAACCCGCGGCCGTTGGCGGAAGCTGCGTAGTGGGCCGCCCAGACAAGCTGCGGCACCTGATCCGCGGCATCGTTGCCCGCCAGCGAATAGCCCCCGGCCACAATGCCGCGATCGCCCGGGGCCTCGCGGACAAGACGCCAGTTGTCTGGGCCGTCGATGAGGTCAACCAGCAGGGACTGCCAGGGCGGGCCAAACACGGTGCGCCAGCCCACGGCGTCTGCGTTGCCGCCCGTAAGCGCCAGCATCGCGTGGATGCCGCCCGCCTGGGCCAGCAGCCGCGTGCCTGCGGCGACAAAGAGCGCGCGATCGCCGTCGTCGGTGATCTTCAGCGCCTCGGGCTCCTCAATGAGGATCACCTGGCAGCCGGCGGCGGCCAGCGCGCCAATCTCATCGGCAAGCGCATCGGCGATGGCAAGCGCCACATCGGCGCGGGCCGCGTCCTCGCGGGTCTTGTCGGGCGGCGTCTCGCCGGCGTCAACCGCCTTGCGGACCGCCTCGTCAATCACGCGGCGAGCAAGGGTGTACGGGCCGGGGATGGCCTGCGCCACTTGCGCCACGGGCGCTTCGGGCGCCACGGGCGCTTCGGGCGCTTCGGGCGCAGCAGCGCCTTCGGCCATCAGGGCGGCAGCGGCCTTCCATGCGGCCACCAGCGGGCCCTGCTCCCCGGTCTGCTTCGCGGCCACCGCGTCAAGGACGGCGCCTGCGGGGTCTGCCCATCGGACATGCCCATCGGTGACCAGTGCAAGCCCGGCCTCAACCTGCGCCGCAATCACCGCAGCGGTGAGCGTGGCAAGCGCGGCGGCAAGGGCGTCCGGCTCCGCTCGACTGGCGGCAACATCGGCTTCCAGCGTGGCGAGATCGGTCCCATCGGCAGTGACGCGGGGCCAAGCCCCATGCAGCATCGCGAACATGGACGTGATCGTACCGTGGGCTGGCGCTTGGGTATCATGGCGCTGTCACGTGGACGCATGTGCGCCCTTCCGAGAGGGCGCCCGCATCACCGTGCACGGAGGGTGAAGTGCCGGAAGCGGACGAGGCGCAGGCCGAACGCCGCGCGCAGGATCGGGCGCTGCTGGAGCGGATTGTCGCGCGGGACGAGCGGGCGGTTGAGGAACTGTACCTGCGTTATTCGGGTGCGCTCTACTCGCTTGCCTACCAGGTCACCGGCGGAGAGCGGTTTGCCCAAGACGTCGTCCAGGAGACGTTTGTCGCCGTCTGGAAGGACGCGTTCCGCTTTGACCCGTCCAAGGGTGCCGTGTCGCCATGGCTGTTCTCGCTGGCGCGCCACAAGGCAATTGATCTTGTCCGGCGCGAGGCCAATGTGCGCAAGCGCACCGCGGACGTGGATCTTGAGCTTGAGATGGCTAACGACAACGTGGACGACGAGGCGTGGGCGAGCATCCGCCGAGACAAGGTTCGGCTGGCCATAGCGGAGCTGACGCCGCTGCAGCGCGAGGCCCTGGAGCTTGCGTTCTTCAACGGGCTGACGCACGTGGAGGTGGCGGAGTACCTGTCCATCCCGCTTGGCACGGCCAAAACGCGGATCCGGAGCGCGCTGCTGCGGCTGCGCGAACTGCTGGGCGATTCGGTGGCCGAGCTGCCCGGGGTCCCGGGTTCCATGGCCGGAGGCTTGGTCTAGCCGCTTGGTCTGGCCGCTTGGCCTCGCCGCTTGGCCTAGCCTGACACGCTCCAGGCGGCGGCACCCTGCATCCAGAGCACGGCAAACACGGCTCCAAGCACAACCACGCCGGCAATGCGCGCCACGCGTGTGGTCTGCGCGGCAAGACCGGCCCAGAGCGAGCGCATCGACGGCACACCGATGGGCGGCAGCATCGCGCCCAGCCAGAGACCTGAGAGCAGGCCGCCAATGTGGGCCCAGTTGTCAATCCCGGAGAAGGAGAGGCCAAAGATCAGGTTGATCCCGATCACGGGGACCAGCTGACCCATCCAGGCGCGGGTGGCGCTGTCCAGGTTTGGCCGGTGGATGTAGCGGGCGGCCACAAGCAGCCCAACCAGCCCGAAGATGGCGCCCGACGCGCCCACGGCAGGGTCCATTGACACGGCAAAGGACGCCAGCGACGCGCCAACGGCAGTGACGACGTAGACGATCAGGAACGTCCGACGCCCGTAGAGGCGCTCCACCACCGGCCCAACAATCCACAGCGAGTACATGTTCAGCAGCAGGTGGAGCGGTGACAACACGTCCGTGTACGGGAAGTGCACCAGCGTCACGGTGACCAAACGCCAGATCTCGCCCGCGGCGAGCAGCTCCTTGTTGAGCTCGAGGAAGTTGAACAGCGCCACAAGCGGCGGCGGCCCGCCAAAGCCCCCGCCGATGTCGGCCAGCACGGAGATGACCACCGTGATGCCCACGAGCACGGGGGTCAGCGCCTGGCCTGTGCCGTTGAGACCGGCGATGCCGCGCGCCTTGCCGAAGTGCTTGGCCGCGCCGCGCTGGTCGCCAAGCTCCTTGCTCAGCCAGCCAAGACGGCTCTCGATCTCGGCCTTGTCCCGCGCGGGCGCCCTGCGAAGTGCCTCGCGATACGCGGCTTGGGCACCGACGATGTCGTTGGCCCTGATGCGGGCGCTGGCAAGTTCGCGCCAGGCGGAATAGGTGGCCGGGGTGGCGGGCAGACGCGTGACCTCGGTCCATGAGGCAATTGCGGCTGGCTCATCGTCAAGCCGGTGGAGCGCCTGGCCAAAGCCCAGC
>CAIXZV010000483.1 GCA_903924005.1 uncultured Chloroflexota bacterium
CCGGGTCCATCGTCCGGTGCCACTCCTGGCGGCCGTAGCGCTCCTCAAGCGCGTCCAGCACAAAGGGCGTCAGCCCGGGCCGATACCGGCGCAGGTAGTTGGCCCACTGCTTGTTGGGATCCTGCGGCTTGCGCTTGACGGGCTTCTTTGCGGCGGGCTTCTTGGCGGCGGCTGCGCCGGGCTTTGCGACTGTCTTTGGGCTCACCAGATTGTCGTGACCTCGTAGCGCGAGATGAGCGTGTCCCCCGTCAGGATCGGCATGTCCTCGATGCGCGCCTGCGCTACGAGGAGCCTGTCCCAAGGATCGGCGTGAAGACGCGGGAGCGCCGCCGCGGCGACCGCGTGTTCGGCGCTGATCGGTATCGAGTGAATTCCGAACACGGCCATCCTGGTCAGTACGTAGACGCCCGTCTCATCCGGCAGCTCCAGTTTGCCGCGTGCGACCTTCACGCCGATCTCGTAGACGCTCACGGAGCTGAGGAACAGCTCTGCCTCGGGTTTCTCCATGATCTCCCGGGCGACATTCGACAGTCGTGGATCACCAGTTGTCGCCCAGAGGAAGGTATGGGTGTCGAGCAGCACCTTCATGCCGGGGGCCAATTCAGGGGATCTTCTGGGTTGTCGTCGTCAGGTACCAGTTCGGGATCGGGATCGTCGAAATTGGCGTGCATGATCACCTTGCCGCGGTCCATCCCGATGGGCCTGCGCACCTTGGTCTCAACCTCAAGCGCGACGAGCATCGCGACGGGTACGCCGTCGCGGGCGATCGTGATCCGCTCCCCGTGCTCGGCGCGCTCCACAAGACGCGAGAAATGTGTCTTGGCCGCATGGATGTTGACCACGGTGTCCACCATGGGGTCATAGTGGACTAACCGATGGACTAGGGCAAGGCCTCCGGGGTACGGGCCGCCCGGTGGCCCAACAGCGCGCCGCTCGAGCGTTTGGGCCGTGGAGCGGACCGGTTGTGCACTGTGGGGCCCGTCAAACCTCTTGGAACCCGCAAGTGGATCGCCCAGCGGACCAGATTGCACTGGCACTGCGCGGATGGCCCACCCGGCGGACCAGACGATGGGCTCAGGGCTCCAGCCGCGCCAGACGCTCGCCGCAGGCGATTAGCGGGGCAGCGCCGGCGGCGATCGCCTCCGCGAGGGGCAGCTGCGGGTCTGACGCCGGGACTGCCTGCGCGCCAACCGCCGCAAGTGCGGCGACACCCTCGGCCGTCACGCCGCCGCCCACCGCGATGCACCGCACGCCCGCCGCCTGCGCCCGACGCGCCACGCCGAGGGCCGTCTTCCCAAACGCGGTCTGGGCGTCGATGCGGCCTTCACCGGTGACGACGAGATCGGCGCCCGCCAGGGCCGACGCAAATCCCGCCGCCTCCATCACGAGGTCCACGCCAGGTCGCAGCTCAAGCGACCCAAGCAGGTTGCTAAGACACAGCAGCGCGAAGCCCATCCCACCGGCGGCGCCAGCCCCGGGCGCGTCCCGCTCGGATCGCCCGGTTGCCGCTTCCAGCGCATCGGCCCAGCGGTGGAGGCGCCGGTCCAGCACCGCGACGTCATCGAGGGTTGCGCCCTTCTGCGGCCCGTAGACCGCGGCTGCCCCCGAAGGGCCAAGCAACGGGTTTGTCACGTCGCAGGCAACGGACAAACGCAACGAGGCGAGCCGCGGGTCAAGCCCCGCCAGGTCCACAAGCCCCAGACCGTCGTCAATCAGCGCGCCAAGCGCCCCCAGCATCCCCGCGCCGCCATCGGTGGTGGCGGACCCGCCAATGCCCAGCACCACGTCACGGACGCCCGCGTCCAGCGCGGCGCGGAGCAGATCGCCCGTGCCAAGCGATGAGGCGCGCTGGGCGTCACGCTCTTCCGGCGCCACCCGCGAGAGACCGGACGCCGCGGCCATCTCCACCACGGCCCGGCTCCCATCCGCGGACTGCAGCCAGGGCGCCCGCATCGGCCGCCACAGCGGATCTCGCGCCGCGGCCGTCATCACCGTCCAGCCGCCGGCCGCATGGATCGCTGCCAGCGTCCCTTCGCCGCCATCGGCCAGCGGCACGAGCAGGACAACATCGGAAGGCCGCGCGCGCCACCACCCCGCGGCCAGGGCCCGCGCAACCTCGACGCTGGTCAGCGTGCCCTTGTAGGAGTCAGGCGCGATCAGGACGCGCACGCGTCAGTCGCCTCGACCCTCAAGGACGGCCCGCCGCCGCTCGAGGTACTCGGGGATTCGGATCATCGGCGGCCGCTCGTGGTCTGCCAGCTCCTGGACCTCCAGCGAGAGCCGCCCCTTGCCGGACCGTGGGAGCTTCATCGTTGAGCCCATCTCGGCAAACAGCCGCGCCCGCCGCCGCTCCTCAAGCCGCTTCATCACGGCCTGCAGGATGACGAAGGACATCTTGGAGAGCCCCTCGAGTTCCTGGTTGCGATGGACGCGCCGCTCAAGATCCACCTGGCCCAGGCCGTCGATGCCCACCTTCTCGGCGGCGTCGATCAGGTGGCCAATCTCCACGGCGTACCCGGTAAAGAACGGGATCTGCTCCAGCAGCGAGCGCCGCGCCGCATACTCGCCCGAGAGCGGCTGGATGAAGCCCGAGAGCTCCGGGAAGAACAGGTTGATCAGCGGCCGAGCGACAAGCTCCGTCACGCGACCACCGCCGCCCTCGGTGAGGACGCCGCCCTCCACGATGGGCCGCTGGTAGTAGCCCTTCACGTACTGCAGCCGTGGCTCCACAAGGAGCGGGCCAAGCGTCCCGTAGACCATCCGGTGGTGCCAGCCGCGGACGTCCGTGTCCGCCCAGACCACGATGTCACCGGTGGTCTCGTAGAGCGACTTCCAGAGCGCCTCGCCCTTGCCCACAAACGAGCCGTACCGATCGAGCACGTCAGGATGCTGGACCACACGGGCGCCGGCGGCCTCCGCGATCTCACGCGTGGCATCGGTGGACGCGGAATCGATGACGAGGATCTCGTCAAGCAGCGGCACCTTCTCCTGCATCTCGCGGATGGCACGCGTGACGATGGGGCCGATAGTCTCCGCCTCGTTGAGCGTGGGCAGGATCAGGCTGACCGTGAGCCCCTGCTGGGTCTTGAGGGCAGCGAGGCGGGCAAGGTCGCTGAACTCGCTGTGGTGGAAGTTGGCCTCGGCAAACCAGCGGTCCACGCGAGCTGGGATGGCGCGCGACTCCTCGGCCAGACGGTCTGCAGCGGCCAGCGTTTCGGCCCGGGCCGCAAGCGACTCAAACGTTTGCCGGCCGATGGCCTCGCGCGTCTTGACAACGATGACGCTGCACTTGGCGCGCTGGGCGATGGCCTCCGGCAGCGAGCCAAAGAGGGTTGCGCCGGGCTCGCCTGGCGGTGCCGATGCGCCCATCACCACAAGGTCTGCCTGGTCTGCTTCGCGCAGGATCGCGGTGCGGACGTTGCGCGTCTCACGCAGGAGCGGCAGGGACTGCGCGGTGACGTGGAGGCGGAGGAACGCGGCAAGCGCGCGCTCCGCCTGGGCGCGCACCGCCTCGGTGACGCCGTCGGGGACCAGGTGGAGCGCCACCACCACGGCGCCGTGACGCTGGGCCAGAGCATCGGCAAAGCGCAGAGCCAGCTCCGCATGGGGGCCGCCACGGACCGGGACGAGGATCCGGCGGATCTCCTTGGCGCCACGCTGCTTGATGACCGCGATGTCGCAGGGCGCCTCGCGGACCACCTCGTCGATGGTGGGCGAGATGGCCGGGGTAGCCGCTGCCCCTTCGCGGCCTCCGCCGGACTTCCCGCCCCAGCCAAAGATGACGAGATCGGCCTCCTGCTCGGCCGCCGCCTCCACGATGCCTGCCGCCGTGTGGCGTCCGATGCGCACCAGCGGGTGGATCACCGTGCCTTCGGGCGCGTAGTCCAGCACCTTCTGCAGCAGCCGCCGCGCATGGCGGGCACGGGTGGCGCCCTCGGAGAGCGGCATGCCCTCCGGCACCTCCACGATGCCCAGCGCGGTCAGCTCGCCCGTGCGCGGATCCAGGAGCGCTGACCCCAGACGGATCAACTCCTCTGCGTTGCCAGGGTTGGCCACCGGGATGAGGATCCGGGCGGGGAGCGGCTGGGAGCTCATCGGCCGTCTCGCCAGCGCGCAACGAGATCCGGCTTGGCGGTCTCAAACGCCCGTGCCTGGCGCTCCACGAGCGTCTCGGCTTCGTCGCTCTCCATGTCGTGCGCCTCGCCCACCAGGGACGCGACGCGGGCGAAGTACACGGGTGCCAGGGCGTCGGTCAGCGCGTCAATCCCGGCCGGATCCTCGCGAGCCGCAAGCAGGACGTCGTACACGGTGGTCGTCCACAGCTCGTCTGGGAGGCGGAAGCTGTTGGCAGCCGTTGCATCGCCGGCGTCCGTCGCCGCCAGGCGCGCCAAACCCAGCAGCGCGTCGGCCGTAGGCCCAGCCAGCTTCGCCCGCCAGAGATCAGCGTGCGCGCCCGCGCCATCGGCAAACGAGCGCAGCAGCCGCACGCTGTCAACGGGGAGCGGTAGGGGGTCCGCGAGGCGCTCAAAGCCATACGCCGGAACGTCGTGGCTGCCGTGGACGCCCAGCCAGTCATCCGCGTGGGCAACCGCAAGGCGCAGCGTCGTGGCGACAACTTGGCGGAACATCGGCCCGAGGTCCGCGCCGGGATCCTTGGGGTCGTGCACCTTGGCACCCAGCCGTGCCTGACAGACCGCAAACCCGCCCGTGATTGCGGAGGTGGTCATCCAGATGTCGATGCCAAAGCGGCTGACATCGGGCGTCCAGTCATCGCGCGCCAGCAGGCTGCGCACAAGATCGCCCGACATGCCGAAATCGCCGCCGATGGGCTGGCGGATCCGCAGCCCGTACAGCGCCCGCGTCAGCGGATAGGTGAACGTGTTGGTGATGGTGCCGTCGTGCTTGTGACGGCTGTAGAGCGGTGCCGTGAAGTCGTAGCCGCCCTTGAGGATGGGCCCGGCAAGCAGCTCAATCCACTCGGGACCGATGCTGCGCAGGTCGCTGTCCACCACCACCAGCGCTTCAACGTCAAGCGCCGCGGCCATCGCGAAGATGGTCCGCAGGGCCGCGCCCTTGCCGCCCACGCCGTCGATCTCGGGGTACGTCAGCGTCACGCGGTCAAGCTTGTTGGCGGGGCGGACCAGCAGGATGGACTCGACGTAATCCGGCGGCTCGGTCTCGATGACCACGCGGCCCGTGCCGTCGGGGCTGCCGGCGTCTGCGTTGACGAGGACCGGGCGGTGGTCAGGGAAGTACTGGACCAGCCCCGCATGCGCCGCCCGGACGACGTGACCAATGGTGGAGGCGTTCTTGTAGCTGGGGATGCCAACCATGATGTCAGCGCGCCCAAGACGGGCGATCTGCTCTCGGACGACAGGCGTCAGGACGGGTGCAGGCACCTTGTCACCGTACCATCGGACGCCGTTTGCGGCATCTGGAAGCGCATCAGGCGGGCGTCAGGCGGGCGTCAGGCGGGCTCAGCCGAACGGGCTTCTCGCGCTGCCGCCCCGGCCGGCGCCCGCGTTCTCGGGTGGGCGCGCCACGGCCCAGCCGGGGTTCTCGCGGCCCGCCAGGTAGCGGGAGTTGGCGCTGTGCCACGAGAGCTCGCGAAACCCCATGGCGCCCCAGCCCACGAGCGTCATGAACGCGGTGGGCCGCACGAAGGGCGTGATCCGCACCAACTGCGACACCGCAAGCAGCCCGTCGAGCAGGCGCTTGCGTTCCAGCATCGGGACGTCCAGCAGAGGCTGGTCGTCAATCCAGAGGAGGTCCGTTGCGACAAACGCGAACGGCTCCCCGCCCTCCAGCGCCTCGAGGACCGCTGGCGCCTGCTTCTCCATCTGTGCAAGGTGGTGGCGCGCGTGGACGTACGGGTCGTCCTTGCGCGGGCGGAGGCGCGGGAGAAACGTGGAGGATCGCTGCACCAACGGCGGGGGCGGCACCATGACCGACGGGCTGCCCAGCGCGGCCGTGGTGAGGTGGCCCTCGATGACGGCCGTGACGCCGCTCGCGGCTGTGCGCAGTGCCGCATCCAGCGCGTCCGGCAGCGGCACTTGTGAGCCGGGCCGGTGCGCCTCGACGGCGCCCCCAGTACATGCGATCACGACGCGGAGACCGCCCCAGTCCGGCTCGACGATTGGGTCCTTGATGTCGCGCGGACCCACCCGGCCCGGTAGCTGTGGTGCCCAGGCCGCGGCAAGCTCGCGCAGATCAGAGGTGGCTGCCATGGCGCGATGCTACTCCGGGGGCGGCCCACCGTCGCGCCTCGCTGAGATTCCGCTCCGGGGCTTGCGCGCGCCTCTATGATCCGCACACGAGCGGAGCCGGCCGGGCGCCCCCTCGCTGCCGTCGCTCGGGCGGCGTCCTCCCTGTCCGGGGCCTAAACCAGACACCACGAGGCATTGCATGACGGCAGCTGCACCCGCCGCGGCACTCAACGACGTTCAGCGGCAGAACCACCGGAAGGTCACCCGGGGCGCGTGGGCGCTCTATGACTTTGCGGACACCATCTGGTCGTTCGCCATTTTCTCACGCGCCATTTCGCTGTTCCTGATCGACAAGCTTGGCGACAGCAACGGCAACCTGTGGCTGGGCCTGTCGGTGGCCGTCTCCGTGGGCATCAACGCCCTGGTCTCGCCGTTCCTGGGCGCCGTGTCCGACAAGTACGGCCGCCGCATCCCGTTCCTCATCGGTTTCACCGTCGGCGCCGTCGTGCCGTCCATGCTGATCCCGTTTGTCCCGGTCCCGCTGGGCATCGTGCTGTTCTGTCTGGCGATGTTCAGCTATCAGGCCTCGCTCATCTATTACGACGCCACCCTACAGTTGGTGAGCCTGCCGGAGAACCGTGGCCGAATCGCCAGCCTGTCCACGGGCGTCGGTTACATGGGCACCGTGTTCATCGCGATCCTGATCATCGTGTTCAAACTGAACACGACGATGCTCTTCGTGGTGGCGCCACTGCTGTTCCTGGCCATCTCGCTGCCGGTCTTCATCCTGCTCAAGGACGACCCCAGCCTGAAGCGCGAAGAGCAGCACGCCCTTGGCGCCGCCTGGTCGCAGACCGTCCGGACCGTGCGCTCACTTGGCCAGTACCCAGGTCTTGGCCGGTTCCTCGCCGCGCGGTTCTTCTACACCGATGCGCTCAACACCAGCATCACGATCATGACCATCTTCTCGATCAAGGCCGTCGGCTTCACGGAGGACGAGTCAACCTACGTCCTGCTCGGCCTGACCCTGTCGGCGATCGTGTCGGCCTTTATCTGGGGCCGACTGGTGGACAAGTTTGGTCCGAAGCGGACGCTGTTCTCGGTCCTGGCGCTGTGGGCTGTCGCTTTGCTCATTGGCGGCACCCTGCTGGACAAGGCCGCCTTCCTGTTTGCAGGCGTCCTGATCGGCGCCGGGTTTGCCGGGCTCCACGTGTCAGACCGCGTCCTGATGTACCGCCTCTCACCGCCGGAGCGGCTGGGCGAGTTCTACGGGCTCTACGGTCTAGTGGGCAAGGGCTCCCAGGTGCTGGGCAACCTCTTCTGGGGTGTCACGCTCTACCTGACGTTTGACACGCTGGGCAAGGGCGCCTACCAGCTGGGCATCTTCACCCTGCTGTTCGCCATGATCATCGGGCTGATCCTGCTTCGCCCGGTGCCGGAGCGCCGCGAGGGCTGACCTTGTCCTGGGCGCCAACGCGGGCTCGCGGTCTCTCAGGCCGGCGGGCCCGCGGCTCCCCAGGCTGGCGGGCACGCGCCGCTGGCGCCGAACTGGCACGCCTACTGGTAGGTGAAGACGTCCGCTGGGACGATTGGGCTGCTGCCGCCCGGCGACGACGCGATCACGTCCGCTCCGCTGCCCTTGGTGCCCCCGGGCGCCACGACGGTCAGCGACGTGTCGCTGTTCACCGAGAAGGCCGCATTCTGGCCGCCCACCGTCACCTTGGTGACGCCAAGGAACGACGAGCCGGTGACGGTGATGGCGGTGCCGCCCGTAAACGGACCAGTGGCCGGCGAGATGCTGGTGATGAAGGGCTGCGCGTTGAGGGTCACCAGGTGGTTGCTTCCCTGGGTGATCGCGTAGGCGATTTTGGTGAAGGCCTGCGTGATCGCCGTGTAGTCGGTTGTCTTGGGGACAAAGAGGTAGTGGCTCGGTCCGCCCACCACGTCCGGTGACGCCATGTTCTGCAGCAGTTGGTTGGCGGTCCACCCGGTGTCATTTGACGAGCAGGTTTGTGCAGAGCCGTACTGGAGCGTAAAAACCTCAATGCCCGCCCCCTTGGCCGCCAGGGCCTCCGCATAGGCGGCGGAGCAGGGGAGTAGTCCGTTTCCGAGGCCATTACGGTTCGGGTTGCCGTCCGTCTCGAAGATGATGGCCTTGGGGACGCCGGCCCGGCCCGAGGCGCTGAGGTAGGAGGCGGCCATCCGCATGGGGGAGGCAAGATCCGTGCTGCCGGTCACGGCCCACAGGCAGCTGATCGCCTTGTACAGC
>CAIXZV010000484.1 GCA_903924005.1 uncultured Chloroflexota bacterium
AGGCGTCGGTGATCCCGGTCACCATGGCGGGTCTGAGCGGCATGGACTTCTTCGTGCCCGATGCCGCCACCATCTCCGGCGCCGTGATCTACAGCTACTGCGACATCTCCAACGTGCTCGTCGAGATCTACGACGCGGGCGGGTTTGTCGCCTCGACCAGCCCGGGCTTTGGCGGCACCTACAACTTCACGGCGGCCAACGGCGTCTACAACGTCTTCTTCTTCGACCCGTACGGCTACTGCGCCAGCGGCTGGGCCGGCCCGTCGGGGCTGGTCACTGCCCAGAGCAGCGCGTCGTCGTACACCGTGGGGCTTGGCAGCCCGGCCCACGTCGAGGTGTCGATGTCGGCGGCCTCGTGGATCACCGGCAAGATCATCTACAACGGCAACAAGAACTGGCCGGCCGACCCGATGCGGGTTGAGGTGTTCTCGGGCTCGGACTACTACATCGAGACCGAGAGCGCGATGGACGGGACCTACTGGGTCCCCGTCGCGCCGGGCACATACACGATGTTTGTGGACGAGCAGTGGAACCTCAACGGCTGGTATGCCAGCGGCGTGATCGTGCCCAACAGCACGGGCGCCACGGCGCTGGTTGTGGGGGCTACCAACCGCACCGCGAACATCAACATCACCAGCAACAACGCCGTGGACATCCACTTCACGGTGACGGGGCCTGACGGCAAGCTCCGCAAGGGCGTGACCGTGGCCGCCTACAAGAACGGCGAGGCGGTCAAGTGGGGCACCACTGACAACGACGGCTTCGTCAACCTGCTGGTTCGACCGGGCACCTACACCGTGGCCGAATGGGGCGGACCCGATCTGCTCTCCGGCTGGCTGGGGGCGGGTGGCTGGACCGCCGAGGCGGCCAATGCGGCGCCTGTGCTGGCCGTGGCCGGCATCTGGGCGCGGTTCACGGTCCCGGCCGGGCACCACGTCCGCGGCCGTGTGACGGGGGCCGGCGCCGCTGGTCTGCGCGGCGTGTCGGTCCAGCTCTACACCAACGGCGTCTACTGGGACGTGACCCACACGGGCATCGGCGGCCAATTCGACCTGCTGGAGCTGCCTGCCGCGTACCAGCTGGCGTTCTACGACGCCACCGACACGTGGGGCACCGCCTGGTATTCGGGAGGCGGCGCGGTGCGCTCGTATATGGACTCCAGCGACGTTGTTGTAGCCGGGGCCGATGTCACGGGGCTCAACGTGACCCTGCCGCATGCGGTTGCGCCCGATGCGCCCACCGGCGTGACCGGCGGCGCGTTTGACGGCGGCGCCATCGTGTCCTGGCAGGCGCCGGCCTCCGACGGCTGGAAGCCCGTCATTCTCTACACAGCCACGGCCACCCCGGGCGGCGCGACGTGCACCAGCGATGGCGCCCTCGGCTGCCTCATGACCGGCCTGTCCAACACGGTGCCGCACACGTTCCACGTGACGGCCGCCAACGTGAAGGGCACGTCCGGCAGCTCCGCGGAGTCCGGCGCCGCTACACCCACCGTCGGCCTGCCGGTGCCGCCGCCGATGCCGTCGGTTCGCGATGTCAGCGGTGCGGCCGTGGTCATGTTCAGCGCTTCGGCCGCGGCCGGGGTCACGGGCTACCGCGTCACGGCGTCGCCCGGTGGCGCCACCTGCACGGTCACGCTGCCGGGTGCGCTGGGCTGCACGATCTTCGGGCTCGACCCGTCCACGCTGTACACCTTCACCGTCGCCGCGGTTGCGAGCGCCACAACCGGCCCCGAGTCCATCCCGTCCGACCCGTGGCAGCACGATGTCTGGGCGCCCACGACCACGACACCCGTGGCGGCGCTGCGCATCGGCGCGGCCCTGTCCGGCACTGCCCTGCCGATCACGCTGACATGGCGCAGCAACGATCCGGGTGATTCCGGGATCCAGTACTACCAGGTGGAGCGCAGCACCAACGGCGGGGCGACGTGGGTCACGCTGCCGGGGACCTACGCCACGCCATCCGCCAACATCACGGCCGCCGCTGCCGGCACCGTCCGGTACGGCGTCCGAGCGGTGGACTGGGGCGGCAACACCGGCGCCTGGGCCATCGGTCCCGCCATCGGCCCGTCGCTCGTCCAGCAGACCAGCGCCCTCGTCAAGCGGGTTGGCGTGTGGAGCCTGGCGTCGGCGTCGGCGTATTCGGGCGCCTCGTCGCGCTA
>CAIXZV010000485.1 GCA_903924005.1 uncultured Chloroflexota bacterium
ATCCGCGCCGTGGCCGCGACGCCGCACGTGGTGTCGCCCATGAACCCCACAACGCCGCAGCCAAACGCCAGACCCTTGGCACGGAGCCCGGTGGGGTCCAGCGGCATCTGCCAGGCGTCAGCGCCAGCCACCCAACTGCCAAAGTACCCGCCCAGCAGCACGGGGCTGCCCACACTGGCCGTGCCCCCGGTCCACGACGCAAGGCTGGCGAGGGTGGTGCCCAGTTCAACCTCAAGCACGCCCGGGGTTGCCACGCCGCTCACGGTGACAAGCCCGGTGCCGCGTGTCTCGGCCAGCCCGGCCTCGCGATACCACGCAGCCCCAAACCTCGCAATCAGCGCAGCGTTTGCCAGGCTCTCCACGTTCTGCACAAGCGTGGGTTTGCCGTCGATGCCCTTCTCAAACGGGCGGGGCGGGACGGTCATGGGCCGCGGATCGCCACGGTTCACGAAGCGGACAGCCGCCGACTCCTCGCCTGCGGCATACGAGACCGGCGGCGTGACGATGCGGGTGTCGATGACGCGGGGGCGCTCGCGGAGTGCGGCCTCCATCGCAACGCGCGCGCCCACATGCTCGGACCCGATGTACAGGACGGCCCGCTTGGCGCCCACGGCTTCGGCCGCAAGTTCCACGCCGTCAAGCACCAGATGCGGACGCGTCGCCATGAGGACGCGATCCTTCATGGACATCGGCTCGCCCTCGGCGCCGTTCGCCAAGACAATCGCCTGCCCCTTGGAGCGTCCGGCAACCGAGGCCCACTTGCGGGCAACGGGGAAACCGGCACCGCCACGACCCAGCAGGCCAGCCGCTTCGATGGTGGCGATCAGCCCTGCGCGATCAGCCTTGCCGGGCAGCGCGCCAAGGCGGGTCCGATGCGCGGCGAGCGGCTCCGCGCCATCGCTGAGCGCCGGCCCAGAGAGCAGGCGCGCGGTCATCGGCCGCCTCGGTCAGCGCGCGCGTCGGGGCGCGGCGGCGGGTTCTTTGGCCACGACGAGTTGGCGACAACCTCCTCGAGGTGCCCGTGGCTCTGTTCCCAGACGGAGATCCGCCAGGCGAGACACGCGCCAACACTGACGACGCAGCCGATGACGACGATGTCCATCCAGAGCGAGCCCTCATCGGACCCGGAGAAGATCGAATGCGCCAGGGCGAGCGGCCACATGGCGTAGCTGGTCCAGTGGATGGGCCGCCAGAAGCGCCACGGGATCCGCATGCGGAGCAGGCCTGTGATGGTGAGCGCCGCGATCAGGTACGTCGCCACCACGCCAAACGCCATGGGCAGCGGCCGATACGTGGAGGCGAACGGGACAAGCGCCGCATCAATCCCAAGCTTGGCAAACGGGTCAAGGATGGACGCCGCGATGTGGACCAGCAGGAACACCACCGACAGCAGCGAGATGCGCCGGTGCATCTCGAGGTTGAAGAAGCGCGGCCACGACTCGTGCCAGAACCGGACGACGGTCACCAGCCCAAAGCACACGGAAACCGTGAACATCAGCAGTGAGACCACGCCGGATCCCCTGGCGGCGAACCACAGGGTCTGGTCAAACATGGGGCAGGTGTACTCCTAGAGCGCGGTGGCGGGTAGGGCTAGGTGGCGGGCTAGGTGGCGGGCTAGGTGGCGGGCTCGGGTTCGGGCTCGGGTTCGGGCCAGCCGCCGAGACGCACGATCATGCCGTCCGCGGCAACAAGCCTCGCGGTCAGCCCGTTGGCGTCGAGCCACGCCGGTGCGGCGTCACCCATGACGATGGACGCGGTTGAAGCGGCGTTGGCGGCTTCGCACGTGGCCGCCACGGTGGACACCGTACGCCAGACGATCCGGGCGGAGAGACCCGTTCGCGGATCAACGATGTGGTGAGCGCTCACACCCTCGCCGGCCTTCCAGCGCCGCACGGTTGTGGACGACGTCGCGATGGCGCCGGACTCGATGGCGATGACCTCGCCGTCGGCGTCGCTGGGGGTGTTGCTGTCCTCTGCAATGAGGATGCGCCAGCCACCCTCGGGGCAGACGCCAGCGGTTGCCATGTCGCCACCCAGGCTCACAAGGACGCCTGCGCCGGGACCAGCTGCCTCGAGCGCAGCGACGGCGGCAAGGTCCGCGGCAAGACCCTTGCCGGTGGAGCCGAGGTCAAGTTCGACCCCCGCCCGCATGCGGACGCGTGATGCGACGCCGTTGCGATTGCCGTCAAGGCGGACCAGCGACCAGCCGGGGACAGGCGCAAGGGTGAGCTCAATCGTGCGCGAGGAGCCGGCGATCGTCGCGAAGTCGCCGTCGTAGCCGATGACCCGCATCGAGGCGCCAACCGTCGGGTCGAGTGCGCCGCCGGTCTGGCGCGCGGCATCAAGGGATCCTACGAGTGCGCGCGCCAACAGGGGGCTGACGGGCAGATCAACGGGGACGCGGCTCGACGCGGCGGCCACGGATGCAGCGTTGAGGAGGCTCAGCTCGGAGTCGTCTCGAAACCGGCTGTAGGTGCGGTCAACGTCGTCCAGAACCCGAACGACGGCGTCGCGCGCGGCGCCGATGTCGCCCGCATGGACCAGCAGCCGGACACCCGTGCCGAGGGCGCGCCAATCAGCCTGCTGGAGCATCTCCGGAACCGCGCGATTGCTGAACGGCTCAGGAGCCGCCGGTGGACACGCTGGCGTGCTTGCTGTGCTTCACGCGCGGTGCCTGCGTGGTCCCCTGGTTTGTAGTGCCGGGGGCCTGCACTGCAGGGTTCGACTGCCCGTTGTTCGACTGGCCGGTTGCCGTCTGCCCGCCGTTTGGGTCCACAACCACGCCCTGATCGCCAGACGTCTGCTGATCGGCGGCGGGCTTGCCCGTGTACGTCATCGCCGCGGCGTAGCTGAAGACGCCGGTGCCCACGACGCCAAGGACGGCCGCGCCAATGGTCAGCGCCTGGAGGCGGTAGTTGGCGCTGTTGCGGGCCCGCACGCGAGCGTTGGTGGTCTGGTTCATGTCCGTCATAGTGCCGGGCAATTCTTGGCGCTTGATGACAACGTTCTGTGGGTCTTCACAGACTCGGCCGCCAGACATCATCCCCACCGGGTCGGGCGCACAATTGGCGCAATAGACATAGGAGGCTCGGGATGCGCATCGCGGTGACTGGCGGCAGCGGCAAGGCAGGCCGATGGGTGGTGCGCGACCTGCGCGAGCACGGCCACGACGTGCGCAACGTGGACACGCGCCATGACGGCAGTGCGCATGGGCAGTGCTGGGTGGCGGACCTCGCCGATCCGGGCCAGGCGTACGAGGCGCTCGCGGGTGTTGACGCCGTGGTGCACCTGGCGGCCATCCCCGCGCCCGAACTCCGCACGCCTGGCGAGACGTTCCGCATCAACGCGCTCTCCACGTACAACGTGTTTGCCGCGGCCGAGGCGCATGGGCTGGCTCGCGTGGTGTGGGCGTCCAGCGAGACCGTCCTTGGTCTCCCGTTTGACACGCCGCCGCTGTTCGCCCCCATCGACGAAACCATCGAGGTCCGCCCGGAATCCAGCTACTCGCTCAGCAAGGTGGTTGGCGAGGCGATGGCGGTCCAGTTCAACCGCCGCACCGCGATCCCATTTGTGGGTCTGCGGATCTCCAACATCATGGAGCCGGCGGACTACGCGGCCTTCCCCTCGTACTGGGGCGATGCGCAGCTGCGCAAGTGGAACCTCTGGGGCTACGTGGACTGCCGCGATGTGGCGCAGGCGTGTCGCCTGGCGCTCACGGCACCGGTGTCGGGCGCAGAGGTGTGCATCGTTGCGGCCGATGACACGGTGATGACCCGCCCCTCAGCCTCGCTCATGGCGGAGGTCTTCCCCACCGTGCCGCTGCGCCGCCCCGTCACCGGGCGCGAAACGCTGCTGTCGATTGACCATGCGCGGAAGCTCCTTGGCTACGCGCCAGCCCACCACTGGGCAGACCATGTCGAGGCGCCCGGCGGCTAGCGCAGCACGACGATCGCGTCGATATCAACTCGCGGATGCTTGGCCGTGCCCATGACGCGGATGGTGATCCGATGCGTCCCAGAGGCTCCCCACGTCTTCACTAGCACCAGCCTGCGCGAGCCCGCCGGGGCGATGTTGAGCGCGATGACGCCCGCCCGGACACCGTCAATGGTCGCCACAGCTGAACCGCGCGTCGTTGAGCGCGGCGCCACGATGGCGATCGATGACGCCACCACGGTGGTACTCACGGTGGCGCCATTGCGCGTGGCCGAGCGACTGGAACCTCCGGAGAAGCCCGCCGCGTATCGACGCGTCCACCCCCACGTCCACTGCATCTTGGCCAAGGTGTCCTGACGCAGCTCCGTGGTAACGGCGCGTGTGGCGGAGAGGCTCTCGTTGGCGACGAGGTCTGTGGCGCGGATGCGGATGGTGTACTGGGAGCCTTGGGCGAGCCACGCCGAGTAGGTCCTCGCATCGGCCGCAACCGGGTACGCAACCCAGGCGCCCGTCCCCCGCCGAATCTCCACGGTCTGCGACCCAATCCCAACGCCGACATCGCTTGCGGACCACGCGATGGACACCGGGATGACCCCATTGGCTGCAATCGTGCCGCCTGCAGTGGGCACCGCTGTTGGAGTTCCCACATCGGGCGCCGACAGGTCGGGTCCGGGAGCCGCGCTGATATGGAGCGTGTCTGTGGCGCAGGAGGTCCGGCCGCCAAACCCCTGCGAGCAGACGCGCCAGTAGAAGTCCCCGGTGGGCAGCAGCACTGGCGCATGGAGCACCGCCCAGTCGCCGATCCAGCCCACCCAGACCAGTGAGGCGTCAGTGAACTCCGGGGAAGTGGCCACCGCCACCGCGTACTCGTCTGCGCCCGCGATTGGCGTCCACTTGAAAGCGGCGTCGTCGGCTCGGACATCGGCCCCCGCGATTGGCGAGACAAGGTGGACGACGGCGTCCCCGGGCACAGTGAAGTAGCCGTACGACACAAGTGGGCTGCCGTCGCTCTGGGTGGCGGTCTGCACGCTCCACCGGTAGTTGCCCGGGGGCAGCGTCATGCGAACGTCGGCCTCGGTTGCGCCCGTTGTGGTGCCCCAGGACGGCACGGCCACGGATGGGTTGTCGCTGAGATCGGCGAGGTTGACCAGCGCTACGCTGTAGCCGCCATGGGCGTACGGCACACCCTCCCAACGCAGCGTGACGTGCGACCCCGTTGTCGCGCCGCCGACGGGCGACGTGAGGGTGATGGGCAACTCGGTCCGCGTGACATACCGCCATGCGCTCCACGCTCCGTCAACGCGGTACGGCATCCCCGGGTAGTACGTGTGCTTCCACACCTGTCGAACATGCCACGCAAGCGTCGCGCCGTTCTTGAGCGTGTCAACGGTGGCCTTGTCCGGGGCATCAAGGTTGATATAGGTGTCCGTCGCTCCCCCGGTGCCGGGCGTGACGGTGTAGGCGAACTCGAAGTGCGATTTGAGGTACAGCGTGTCGGGCTGGGTTGGCGTGGCCACCTGCCACGACACCCCCACCGACGGCGGCGCCTGGGTGATCGGGTCGCCCGGGCCGTCAGGCGTCGGGGCGCCAAAGGTGATCCGGAAGTGCGACCGTGTCGCGGGCCTCGTGGTTGAGCAGCCCGCGACGGGACAAGCAAGGACGCTCCATGCCACGCGGCCGGCGTCCTGCTCCGGGAGCGCCTTGCCCGTGCTCCCGGTGTCGAACCAGTAATCGGCCGCTCCGTCGCCCCCGTCACGGCGGATGAACACCCGGTACGAGGCGGCGCCCGCAACCTGGGCCCATCGGAACAGCGGCACGCCGTCGAGATCCGGACAGGCGTCGGTGGCGCAATCCGCAGGGCCAAGCAGCGTCGCGGGCGTTTCGGCCCCCAGCACGGCGCTCCCGGGGTCCACGGTGAAGCTGCGCCATGGCGACCAGGCGCTCCGGCTCGCCACGTTGCCCGAGCCCGCTGGGCCAAGCGTGACGACGCGCCAATAACGCGTGACGACGCCGGGCGCTGCCGAGTACAGACCGGTGGGGTCGATGGGCTCACCGGGGCGGAAGAAGCTCCAGGAGGCCGTCTCGGAGCTAGCACCCGGGTCCGCCGCGGGGTTGTCGACTGGCGCGGTTGCAACTTGAACGCCGTACGCCGTCGCACCCGCGACATCCGTCCAACGTAGGACGGGGAACGCGTCCAGGGTTGCCCCATCCGCAGGCCATGTCTGGCTCGGTGTCCCGGGCAGGACGACGCTTAGGGTGCGGTACGCCGACCATGGACTCAGGAACCTCGTCACGGCTGGGCCGCCCGAAAGCGCGCGCACCCGCCACTGGTACGTGCCCGGGCCAACCGATGTCGCGACATCGAGCCAGTTCGCCCGCTGGCCCTGATACGTGTGCACGATGGGGCTCCCACCAACCAGACCGAACTCCGCGATGTAGACGGCGGCACCCGGGACTTGGTCCCACGCCAGCCGGATCGATTCACGGGGCTGGGCTGTCGAGCCGTCGGCGGGGCTCGTCAACACCGGCGTGCCCTGGCTCCACGTGCGCGTGAAGGTACGCACCGTCGGCGTCGGGGGCTTCGTCCCGGTCCGGCTCGCGACGACGGCCGGATCGATATCCCATCGCCACGTGCCGAGGTCGTACGCGCCGGGCGCGTGGAGCAGTGGAGCCGTGTCGCCGATGTGCTGGTCAGCCAGGACTGCCCCGCCCTGATCAGGCAGCGGCCTGTCGCCCAACTCGAGACCCATGCTCGGGTAGTCCACCGTGGCGCCGTCGGCTGGCCCGTCCAGCTCAGAGGTCCAGCGCACGCTCGTGAACGTGGCGCTCGCCCCCGATGCGGGGACGTTGTACTCCGCCCGGTAAGCGTCCACTCGCCAGGTGATGAGGTCACCCGCGTAATTGATGTTGCCAACGACGTGATCGTTGACCGTTGTCATGTTGAGAACCGGGGGCCCCGATGTGGGGCCGTCCCAAACGGTCAGGACGTAGTACTCCGCATTGGGAACGCGGGTCCACTGGAAGTCGATCAGCGCATCAGCGGCGATGCCGCCCACAGGGCTGATCAAGACCGGCGTAGGAAGCGGTGGGACTTCGCCACTGGCGACGGTGGCTGGGGGAGATCCGAAGCTGCCGGCTAGCAGCGCGATGGCGCCGATCGCGGCGACGATTCGTTTGGCCCTGACCGAGGGCTGCTGCGCCGCGATGTTCCCCTCAAACGCGCGACCCCCTGCCGCTGCCTGGCCAACCTATACCCGCACGGGGTGTTCGGGCTTGATCTGGTTCCTACCATGGATCATACTAGCGGTATGACCAGATACCCTGATGCCGATCCGCACCGCGCAGGTCCGGCCTCGGTGACCGAGACCCTGGCGCCGTACCTAGGCACGGCCGACGCTGGGCCCTTTGCCAAGCTTTCCATATCGCTGCCGGAGCCGCTGCTCGCCGCCGTGCGCGAGGTGGCGGCGGAGACCGGCGTGCCCGTGAGCGGCGTGATCGCGGCCAGCATCCGGCGCCTTGTGGACGAGGTGGCGCAGGCCAAGCTTGATGCGGCGCTGGACGAGGACAACGCGGAGGGGCTCCGGTTCGCCGAGGCCGCGGTCGCCGGTCAGGCGCAGCTGCTGGGGCGGCTCGAATGGTAGGGATCGGCGCAGGCGCTCCCCCGCCGCGGCTTGCGCGCGGAGATGTGCACCTGCTCGCGTTTGGCGAGGTTGGCGGCTCGGTGATGCGCGGGCCGCATCCAGCGCTGGTTGTGCGCAGCGATCGGCTGGCGCGCTCGGCGACGGTGTTGGTCTGCCCTATGACGTCACGCGGCGGACGGGTCCCTGCGCCGGGCGAGGAGCTGCCGCCGTATCTGGTCTGGGTCCCACGCGCCGCAAGTGGGCTGGACCGCGATGGCTATGTGCGCGTGGACCAGGTCATGACGTTCCCGGCGGACGCGCTGGGCGAGCGTCTCGGGCGCCTCTCGCCGGAGGTGATGACCCGCGTGGACGCGTCGCTGCGGTTCGTGCTGGACGTCTGACCCGGGCGGCAGGTGGACCCGGGCGGGGGGTGCCGTCCAAGCGGACCCTGCATGTACTTCGGGCCAAGCTGAAGCAGTTGCCCCCACGGGGCCGGGGCCGGCCAGCGCTTGCGGGCGCCCAGCGCTTGCGGGCGCCCAGCGCTTGCGGGCCGCGTGGACGCGTCGCTGCGGCTGCGTGACCGGGTGGCCGGGCGCCCGCCCCAAACTCCTTCGGCTTGGCCCGAAGTACTTGCACTCCTCACGTTCCGGCACACCCCGGACCCCCGGGTCGAGGCGGGAGGCGCGAAGTCAGCCCTCGAGCGCCTGCGCCAGGTCCGCAATGATGTCGTCGGGGTGCTCGCCGCCCACGGACAGGCGGATCAGCCCGGCGTCGACCTGCGCGATGGCGCGGCCCTCTTCGCCCTGCTGCTGGTGCGTGGAGACGGACGGGATGACCGCCACGCTCTTCGCCTTGCCCAGGTCCGTAGCGCGGAAGACGATGTCGAAGCGGTCAAACGCACGGCGCGCGGCGGGCAGCCCGCCACGGACGGTGAACGCCAGCAGGTTTCCGTAGCGGGCGGCATCGGGCCCGGTGCCCTCGTCGGCAAGCTGGAAGTCCCGCGTTGCAATGGCGTGCCCCGGATGCGAGGCCAGCCCGGGGTAGTTCACCGCAGCAACCGCCGGGTGCGCCTCAAGCCACCGGGCCACCTTCATCGTGTTGCGGCTCCACGCGTCAACCCGCGTGCGCAGCGTGCGCAGATCGGAGATGAGCGAGAGCGCCGCGGCGGGCGAGAGCGACGGGCCAAAGTCGCGCAGGGGCAGCAGCTTGATGTGCGTGGCAAAGTCGGCCCGCATGTCGTCTGTCCCAACCCGGATGGGGATGTCGTGGCGCGCGGTGATGGCGCCGGCGATGGCCAGCCCGGACCCGCCGATGGCCTTGGACAACGAGTGGATCACGATGTCCGCGCCCAGCGAGAGCGGACGCAGGATGGCCGGGGTTGCCACGGTGGAGTCAATGAGCAGGGGCATGGGTCCGGCGCCGTCGCCCCGCCCATGGGCAAGCGCCGCAAGCGCGGGGATGTCCACCACGGCCAGCGCCGGGTTTGACGGCACCTCCGCAAAGAGGAACCGCGTGTCCGCGTCAATGGCGCGCTCCCAGGCCGCCATGTCCAGCGGGTCCTCAATCCAGCGCAGACCAATCCCCCGCTCCGCCGCGTACCGCTTGAACAGCATGAACGTGCCGCCGTAGCACTTGGCCGAGGCAACGATGTTGGGCATCGCTGCGGGCATGTCCGGGTTGAGCGAGAGCAGCGCGTTGGTGGCGAGATGGACCGCGGCCATGCCGGAGCCGCAGACCACGGACGACGCGGTCAGCCCCGAGCCGTACGCCTCCAGCAGCGCAAGCGTCTCCTCGAGGTAGTGCGTGGTTGGGTTGGCGATGCGGCTGTAGCCCCAGGCGGGCATCAGGTAGCCCAACGCGGCCTCAAGCGCGTCGCTGTCGGGGAAGTGCTGCGCCGGGGCGCTGTACACCGGCTCAATGATGCTGCCCTGGTTTGCCGCGGCGGCAACGTGGTTGTACAGCCCGTGGACGGCGATCGTGTCGAAGCGCCGCCCGCGCGCGGTGGTGCGCGCCGCCGCCTCCTGCTCGGCAACCTCCTGGCCGCGGGCAATCCAGGCGTCAAGACCGGGGCGATCGGAGCTGTCCACGGGGTCGATCCTCGCTAGGTGGGAGGGCTAGATGGGGAGCGCCGGCGTGTCCTTCACGACGGCAAGCACAACGCTGGTCTGGATGCGGGCGATGCCGGGGAGCGGCGTGAGCTGCTCAACGACAAACCGCTCAAGCGCGCGGCGATCCGGCAGGACAACCTTGAGCAGGTAGTCGTATTGGCCAGTGAGGTGGTGGACCTCAAGAACCTCGGGGAGCGCCGCGAGGGCCGTCCGCGTGCGGGCGACGGCGTCCTGGTGGTGGAGCTGGATGCCGATGGAGATGAGACACAGCAGGTCAAAGCCCGCCTTCTCCTGGTCCACCCGCGCTGTGTAGCCGGTGATGACCCCTCGCTCTTCAAGGCGCCGCACGCGGGCGTGCGTGGCAGCCGGGCTCAAGCCCACGGCCCGGGCGAGATCCAGGTTGCTCATCCGGCCGTCCGTCTGGAGGTGGCGGATGATCGCGCGGTCAAGGTCATCGAGGATGATCGTTTGCATCGGCGGTGCTCCCTGTCAAGCGTATGTTCGGCCTTATGCTCACAAGTCCGAATGTGTGCGCCTACATTTGGTGTCTTGCCGCAGCATATTCGGCAGAGGCGCTGTACGGGCGCCGAAGCGGCGTGTGCGTGAAACCCCCGTCAGGCCCCCGGGCTGGGGTCCGTCCGGCACGGGCACGAACAGGGGCGAGGCGCGATCCTGCATACCTCGTGCGCTTTGAGCACGCATCGGAGGGGGTCATGCGCTCAGCGCTTTCCAGGATTGGCATGGCTGCCGTGGTTGCGGCTGGCCTGCTCTCCTCCCTTCCTGGGCCGGTGGCGGCGGCCGACGGCTACACCGAGACGGCGGACACCACATACGTGCTGGATCCGGTGAAGGACCAGCTCCACGTCACGGTCACCATCAAGATCAAGAACACCACGCGCTCGACGGCCGAGCAATACACCTGCTGGAAGGACCGCTGGGACCCGTGGCTTGGGTGGGTGCCGTATCTGAGCACGTGTACGCGGACCACCAACTACTACCTCTACTCCACCCAGGCGGTCGTGGAGGACGGGGCCATCGGGCTGAAGGTCACGTCGGGCTCGTCCACGCTGAAGGCCAAGCTCGGCCCGGCGAAATGGGGGTATCGGGTGGCGGCCGTCACCTACCCGAGGCTCTACTACGGCCAGACACGCACGGTCACGGTGACCTACTCCGTTTCCAGCGGAAAGCCGCGGAGCACGTCCGAACTGCGTCTGACGCAGGCGTATGCGCACTTCTGCGTGCTGGCGTCTGGCGTGGACTCGGCGACGGTCACCGTCAAGCTGCCTCAGACGTACACCGTCGATGTCACCGGCAGCAGCCTGGGCTCCACGCTGCATGACGGCACCCTGATCTACACCAGCGGCACCATCAGCAACCCGTCCGCCTTCTACACCTGTCTGGACGGGCTTAACGAGAAGGGCTACAAGTCAGAGACGCTCACCGGTCCTGACGGACTCACCTTGAACCTGCGCTCCTGGCCGGAGGATCCCGAATGGCTTGCGGCGGTCAGCAAGGACGCCCTCGCTGGTGTCGGGGCGCTGGCCGCGCTCATCGGCGAGCCGATGCCCGTGAAGGGCGCGCTGACCATCGAGGAAGCCGTGACCGGCAACGAGTACGCGGGCTTCTACGATCGCCTCACCAACAAGGTCACGGTGGACGAGAGCTACCAGCAGCCGTCCCTGGTTGAGCACGAGCTCGCCCACACCTGGTTCAACATGAGCGTCTTTGGCGAGACCTGGATGAGCGAGGGGTCAGCCGAGTGGGCTGGCCGCACGGTCAGCAAGGACGAGCCGCCCTGCACGGCGCCCGCAACGGCCGGGGGCGCCAA
The DNA here is from genome assembly GCA_903924005.1 of uncultured Chloroflexota bacterium. Classification (GTDB taxonomy): domain Bacteria; phylum Chloroflexota; class Limnocylindria; order Limnocylindrales; family CSP1-4; genus CAIXZV01. The sequence goes on from CAIXZV010000485.1 coordinate 11,490, forward strand.
GGTCAACCTCGGCTCCTGGCTCCGGCTGAACCCCCGGTCCACCGACGCTGAGCGGACAGCGCTCGAGACGCAGTACACCACCGCGTGCTACGTGGTCACAGCACTCGTGGCCGCGGCCGGGTCCGATGGCGCGCAGCGAGCGCTGCTGGGGCTGCTGAACCAGCAGGACCCGTATGCGGCGGACCCGACGACAAAACGCGCCACCACCACCGCAACCTGGAAGGACTGGCTGGATGCGTGGGACCAACTGGGTCTGACGTC
>CAIXZV010000486.1 GCA_903924005.1 uncultured Chloroflexota bacterium
ACGCGGTCCGGGGCACCTCGACGCTGGACGTCGCGCCCGCCGCCGCGGGCCAGGGCGCCGTGTGGAAGCTCGACGGGACCTTCAGGAGCGGCCACACGTACAGGGCCAACGTCTGGGTCAAGGCCCCCGCGGGCACGACGGTCCGGCTGCGCCTCGGCACCGCCGCCGACCCGGCCGCGCCCGCCACGGGCGACGTCGCGGGCGACGGGACGTGGAGGCGTCTCGCGACGCCGCTGTCCTGGACGCCCGCCGCGGACCGCACGGGCGCCGTGCTCGCCGCATACGACAGCGCCGGCACAGGCGCGTTCCGGCTGGACGACGCCGCCGTCTGGGACCAGGGCAGCCCGGACCTCGGCGTGACGGCCTCGGAGACCGTGTACAGCGCCGACGGCGCCATCACCGCGTCCGTGCTGCCGCCCGGCGTCCCCGGGACGGACGAGCCCATGGTGACCGCCACGGCGCGCGACGCCCTGCTCCGGCCCACGGCGGTCACGGTCAACGCCGTGGCCGGCGCCGGCACCTCGGACACGGTGTCGAACCTCACGACGAGCACGGCGTACGACGCCATGGGGCGCTCCACTGGCACCACGGACCCGCGCGGCGTCGTGACCGCCTGGGCGGTGGACGCCCTGGGGCGCGCCACCGCGACCGTGCGCAACGACACGGCGGGCCTGAACCCGTCAAGCCCCACGGCCGACAACGACGTCACGTCCCTGTTCGCGTACGACGCGCTGGGCGAGGAGACGGCGTACTGCGCGGCCACCCTGGTGGCCTTCCACACCGACGGCAGCATCGACACGTCCGCGGGGTGCGACCCGTCGGCCGCGGCCGGCACCGCGCCGTACCAGAAGGGCTGGCACTGGACGTACGACGCCGCGGGCAACCGCGCCTCGGAGGTCCCCCCGGTCAACACCATGGTCGCCGCGCTCGACACGACCACATGGTCGTACGACGGCGGCGGCCGGCTCGCGACCACCGCCAGCGCCTCCGCCGGCGGCACGGTGCACCGGCACACGGACGCCTCGTACGACGGCCTCGGCCGCCTCGCGTCGTCGGTCGTGTACCAGGGCGCCGGCACGTCCACCCCCAAGATCAGGACGGACACGGCCTGGCTCGCCGACGGCTCGCGCGACACGGCGAAGGTCTACCTCGACGGCTCCGGCGCGGCGTCCGACGCGATGTCGTTCACGTGGGACGCCGCCGGCCGCCCCTGGCAGGTGAAGCGCGGCTCCACCGTCCTCACCGCCTACAGCTGGGGCGCCGACGGCACGCTCGCCTCCCGCGCCGACGGCGACGCCGGGGCCGTGGGCACGAGCTCGTTCTCGTACGACTGGGCCAAGCGGGTCTCGTCCGCGGCGCTCCCGTCGGGCTGGCAGACCGGCTCCGCGTCGGAGGCCTGGTCGTGGCGGGCGGACGGCCTGCCGGCGTCGCGCAGCTGGAACGGGAACGCCGCCCAGCCCCTCGCCTACTCGAACGACGCGGCCAAGCGCCCGGTGTCGGCGTCGGCGTCCATCACCGCCGGCACGGTCTCCCTGACCCAGTCCTAC
>CAIXZV010000487.1 GCA_903924005.1 uncultured Chloroflexota bacterium
CGGTCCGGCCCCCGGCGAGTCCTAACCTCCGCGGCTTGGGCCGCCCCGGAAGCCCAACTGCGCGGTGCCGATGCGTTCGGGCCACCCTGTGGCCCAAATGTGCGCTGCCGACGCCGGATCCGGCCCGGCGGCGTGCAGTTGGCCACCGCACCGGCCCGTCTGGCGCGCCCGCCGCGCAGTTGGGCCTCCCTGCGGCCCAGCCATCCCGAAGCAGGCTCCAGACATGCAGATGGGCCGCCTTGCGGCGACCCATCGCTTGCTCAAAGGAGGAGGCCGGCAATCAACCGGCCGCGGCTCAGTTCTCAGCGGGCCCCAGCGACGGGGTCAGAAGGAGCGGCGAGCCCAGCTTGTCTGAGTAGCGCGGGCGGAAGCGCTCGATGTCGTAGGCCGTCGTCTGGACGCGGCGCGGCGGCTTCGCCGTCTCGGCCAGCGACACGTGGCTGTACTTGCCGTCCCGGATGGCGGTCATCCGGCCGCCAACACCGTCCGCGATGAGGTCCATCGCCGTGTTCGCGAACGTGGATGCAACAAGCGAGTCCAGCATGTCGGGCTCGCCCGAACGTAGGTCGTAGGTCAGCTCGGAGCTGACCGAGTCGATGCCCGTGCGCGCCTTCAGTTCGGTTGCAAGCGCCTCGCCCACGTTGGCCTTGTGGCGGTGCCCAAACATGTCGGTCTCGCCCACGTCGTTCAGGTGTGCGCCCTTCCAGATCGAGCCCTCCGCCGTGATCACCATCGCGTAGCGGCTTGGGTTGTTGCGGTGGTCCTCCTTGAGGAGTTCCGCAAGCGAGTCCAGGTCGTACTCAAACTCTGGCACCACGCAGCGGGTGGACGTCACGTACGCCGTGTAGAGCGCGGTGAAGCCAGCGTCGCGGCCAAAGATGCGGAACACGCCGATGCGCTCGTGGCTGCCAAGCGTTGTGCGCTGGCGGTTGATCAGCTCCTTCGCCCGCGTGATCGCAGACGAGAAGCCGATGCAGTACTCGGTCCCGTTGACGTCGTTGTCCATCGTCTTGGGGATGGCGATGAGCGGCAGGCCCCGCGCGTGCAGCACGGACGAGAAGGACAGCGTGTCATCGCCGCCAATGGTCACAAGGTTTGTCAGGCCCAGATGGCTGATCGTGTCGAGCACGTGGTCCGTCAGGTCGTACACGCCCTCGCTGACCATCTTGTCGGCCACGGACTTTGGGTCCAGCCAGGACGGGAAGGCGCTGAGCTTCATCTTGCGCGGGTTTGTGCGCGACGAGTGCAGGATTGTGCCGCCGGTGCGGTCGATGGTCCGCGTGTTGTTGCGGTCCAGGACGCGCACGTACTCCGGGTCCAGATCCGGCGTGCGGCGCTGGTGGGTGAGACCCTCCCAGCCGCGGCGGATGCCGATGACTTCGTAGCCCAGCTCGGTTGCCCGATACGTGACGCTCTTGATGACGGCGTTGAGACCGGGGACGTCGCCGCCGCCCGTCAGGATGCCGATGCGCTTGGGTGCTGCCATGTGGTGTGGCTCCGTGTGCGTGGGCAACCCGGGCAACCCGGATCGCAATCGTAGGCAGGCGCACGAATATGCACCTGTCGGGCCGGGCTCACCCCACGCCTGGGCTCACTCGGGCCGCGGCCATCCTAGCGCGGGTGACAGGTGGTTATGATCCGCAATATGAACTACGAGCTGTTCATGGGCGAGGCGCTTGCGGAAGCCCGAAGGGCGGCGGCGCTGGGCGCCCCGGCCGTCGGCGCAATCGCCGTGATGGGCGAGGCCATGCTTGCGCGTGCCGGCGGCCGATCCGGCGAGCCCGGCGACCCCACGGCGCACCCCGTGATCAGCGTCTTGCGCGAAGCTGCCCGGCGACTGGGCATCGCGTCCCTTGGCGATGTGACCGTGTTCACCACGCTTGAGCCCTGTCCGATGTGCGTGGGTGCGCTGCTGACCTGCGATGTGGCGGAGCTTGTCTTCGCCGCGCCCAATCCTGTCGAGGGTGCCGCGGGCACGGTTGTGCAGCTTGCGCAACACCCAGGGCTCGGCCGCCGCCTCAATGTTGTCTCGGGGATCCGGCGCGATGAGGCCGAGGAACTGAGCGACCTCGTCGGCGCGATCCCCACCGGCGCCTGACTCGCCGTCACCGCACCACCTGCCCCGGCACAGCCGGCCAAACGAGCAGGTTTTGGTATTCTCTCGCGTGGAGAGGTGTCCGAGTGGTTGATGGTGCCGCTCTCGAAAAGCGGTGTGCGCAAGCACCGTGGGTTCGAATCCCACCCTCTCCGCCACACC
>CAIXZV010000488.1 GCA_903924005.1 uncultured Chloroflexota bacterium
CCGCACCCATCCCCGAGGACCAGCGGGTCATCCTGGGCCACGGCTCGGGTGGGCAGCTCTCCGCTGCGCTCATGCGCGACCTGATTGGACCCGCAATTGCCTCGGCGTCGCCCGGTGGCGTGCTCAACGATGCCGCCGTTGTGGCGGTGGCGGGGGCGCGCCTCGCGTTCACCACGGACTCGTACGTTGTCTCGCCCATCCGATTCCCGGGCGGCGACATCGGCGAGCTTGCGGTGAACGGCACCATCAACGATCTCGCCATGATGGGGGCCACCCCGCTGGCCATCTCGCTGGCCTACATCATCGAGGAAGGGCTGCCGCTCGAGGAGCTGCAGACCATCACGATGTCGGCGGCAGCGGCGGCCGTGAAGGCTGGCGCCAAGATTGTCACCGGCGACACCAAGGTGGTTGGACGGGGCGCGGCAGACAAGCTGTTCGTCAACACGGCGGGCATCGGCATCATCCCCGACGGCGTGGCGCCTGCGGCAGACCGGGCGCAGGCTGGCGATGCCGTCATCCTGTCGGGCCCCATCGGCCTCCACGGTGTGGCGATCATGAGCGTCCGCGAGGGGCTGGAGTTTGAGGTGGAGATCCAGTCCGACACGCAGGGGCTTGGCGGGCTGGTGGCCGCGATGATCGCTGTGGAGCCCGATATTCACGTCCTACGCGATCCAACGCGCGGCGGGCTGTCGTCTGCGCTCAACGAGATTGCCCAGGCGTCACGCGTGGGCATGGTGCTCAACGAGCCGGCCATCCCCATCCCGGGCGCTGTGCGTGCGGCGTGCGAGTTCCTGGGGCTGGATCCGCTCCACGTGGCCAACGAGGGCAAGCTTGTGGCGATTCTGCCGGCTTCCTCTGCAGACGCGGTGCTGGCCGCCATGCACGCGCTGCCCGAGGGGGCAGGTGCTGCGCGGATTGGCGAGGTGGTCGCGGATCACCCGGGCATGGTCACGATGCGGACGATCGTTGGCAGCGAGCGGATTGTGGACATGCTGGTTGGGGAGCAGCTGCCCCGCATCTGCTAACCGATTGGCTCGCCGCGGCTCACTGATGCGGTCCGCTGGCGCAGGCGGCGGGCGATAATGCCTAGGCCCTCGCGCCGTTGGCCGTGGTCTCGATCCGCCCTGCCGGGTATTCCTGCCCGGAAGAGGAGCCGCACCAGCATGTCCTGCCACAGCACGATTGGCCACGGCCGATGACGCACATCGTCGCCACGCCTGGCGCATTTGCGGCCGATGCTGCCGCAGGGTTTGTGGACGCGTACTCGGACCTTGTGCGGGCAGTGCCGGGCGGCGTCATCCGCGCCACCGCAACGCCCGAGGGCAAGGTGGTCGTCATCACCGGCGGCGGCTCCGGCCACTACCCGTTGTTTGCGGGCTATGTGGGCGCCGGGCTGGCCGATGCGGCCGTCATGGGCGACGTGTTTGCGTCCCCCTCATCGCGCGCCGTGATTGACGTGGCCACCGCGGCCTCTCGGGGCGGCGGGGTCCTCCTCACGTTTGGCAACTACGCGGGCGACGTCCTCAACTTCAGCGCCGCAGCCGATGCCCTCCGGGCGGCGGGCATCGACACGCGGGTGGTCCTTGTGACCGATGACGTGGCGAGTGCGCCGCCTAACGAGTCGCACCGCCGCAGGGGCGTGGCCGGGGGCGTGGTTGTGTTCAAGGTGGCCGGCGCCGCGGCGGAGGCAGGCGCCAACCTCAACATGGTGGCGGCCATCGCTGTCCGTGCCAATCAGCGGACGCGGTCCCTTGGTTTGGCTTTCGCCGGCTGCACGCTGCCGGGGGCGGCCGCGCCGCTGTTCACCCTGCCGCCCGGGATGATGGGCGTGGGGATGGGCATTCACGGGGAACCCGGTGTGTCCGACGCGCCGATCGTGCACGCGGAGGATCTTGCGCGGCTGCTGGTGGACAGGCTGCTGGCTGAGGCGCCAGCCAACGGCGGTTTGCGCGTGGCGGTCATCCTCAATGGCCTTGGCGCCACCAAGCACGAAGAGTTGTTTGTCCTGTGGCGCTTCGTGGCTCCGATGCTCCGCGCCGCGGGGCTGACGCTGGTTGCCCCAGTGGTGGGGGAGTTTGTCACCAGTCTGGACATGGCCGGATGCTCGCTGACCCTGACCTGGCTGGACGAGGAGCTGGAGCGGCTCTGGCTGGCGCCGGCACATGCTCCGGCCTTCCGCCGGGGTGATGCGGTTGGCGCTGGTGTGTCGGCCGAGGGACGCGTCGAGGTGCCGCTGCCTGTTGCGGCGCCAGCGCCCGCCGCTCCTGTGGCGTGGCTCCCGTCCACGTCCGGATCAAGGGACGCCGCCGCGCTCATCGCCCGCTGTCTGGCGGCAGCCCTCACGGACGTCCGTGAGGCTGAAGAAGCGCTTGGGCGCTTGGACGCGGAGGCCGGAGACGGCGACCACGGCCGCGGGATGGTCAGGGGCCTCGGCGCTGCCGTTGACGCGGCAGATGCGGCCGCAGGGGCGGGTGCCGGTGCCAGAAGCGCGCTTGGCGCCGCGGCAGACGCCTGGGCTGACCGCGGCGGCGGCACGTCTGGCGCGCTGTGGGGCGTGGCGCTCAACGCGTGGGCTGCGGCGTACAGCGACGCGGCGATTGTCACGGCCGTCGCCACCGCCGCTGGAGCCCGCGCCGCCGTGGACGCTGTGTGCCGCACGGGCGGGGCCGTCCTTGGCGACAAGACGATGGTGGACGCGATGGTGCCGTTTGCAGACGCGCTCGAGCAGGCGCTCGCGGCGGGGGCAGATCTCGCTGACGCTTGGGGACGCGCGGTATCGGCCGCCTCGGTTGCGGCAGAGGCCACGGCGGGTCTCCTGCCGCGGATTGGCCGGGCGCGTCCGCTTGCCGAGCGGAGTCTTGGGCATCGGGACGCTGGCGCCGTGTCGTTTGTGATCTGCGCCGGCGCCGTGGGCCGTGTCCTGGAGGCCGCGAGATGAGGCCGCTGGTGGGCACCAGCACCAAGATGAACCTCACCAGCAGCGAGGCCGCCGCGTACTTCACGGCGCTCCGGGAACACGCCACTGGTCTGGACGGCGTGGACCTGTTTGTGCTGCCGCCCTTCACGTCCATCTGGGTGGCTCGCGCGGAGCTGGCGGGCAGCGGCATCGCGTGGGGCGCTCAAGACGTCCACGCGGTAGAGGGCGGCGCCCATACCGGCGATGTCTCTGCTGCGATGCTTGCGGACCTTGGCTGTCGGTTTGTGGAGTGCGGCCACTCTGAGCGCCGCCGCGACCACGGCGAGACCGATGACGTTGTTGCCGCCAAGGTGGAGCGCATCGTGGCGCACGGCATGATCCCCATCATGTGCGTTGGCGAACCGGCGGCCGGCGAGACGGCGGCTGCGGCGGCATTCGCGACGGGCCAGGTGCGGGCCGGGCTGACGCGGCTTGACCCCGCAGCCATCGCGGATGTCATCGTGGCCTACGAGCCGGTCTGGGCCATCGGCGTTGGCGCAGCACCCGCGGACCCCGCGCACGTTGAGGCGGTCCACCTCGCAATCCATGCCGAACTTGACCGCCTCTCGGGTCACCCGTTGGCAGGGCGCGTCATCTACGGCGGCAGCGTGGATCCGGCAAGTGCCCCCGGGATCCTGTCCCGCGGCGGTGTGGACGGCGTGTTTGTGGGCCGCTCCGCGCTTGATCCAGCCAACCTTGCAACCATTGCGTTTCTGGCCGCCCGGATGGCCGGCGACAGGGACGCCCCGCCCAGCCCAGGGAGACACGCCTGATGCGCCTGATCGTCGGCAGCGACCACTTTGGTCGCCCACTCAAGGACGCCCTGCTCGTCCATTTGCGCGCGCAGGGCCACGAGGTGGATGACGCTGGCGCCAACAGCGATGACCCGGTGGACTATCCCGATGTCGCCCAGGCGGTGGCGGAGGACGTGGCCGGCGGCGGGCATGAGCGGGGCATCCTTGTCTGCGGGACCGGCATCGGCATGGCCATCACCGCCAACAAGGTGCCCGGCATCCGCGCGGCGCAGATTGCTGACCCCTACTCCGCGGAGCGGGCCGCCAAGAGCAACGACGCGCAGATTGTGACGCTGGGCGCCCAGACCGTGGGCGTGGAGACAGCCAAGCTCCTCGTGGACGCCTACCTGCGCTCGGAATACGCCGGCGGCCGCTCGGCGCCCAAGGTGGCCAAGATGATCGCCGTGGACGAGCTGTACCGGTCCCGCCGGAACGCCTGAGGGCCTGACCTTGTGCGCCACTGACGTAGAGGCGGTCAAATGAGCGCGAACGGACCGCGGGTCCTCATCCTGCCGGAGGATGACTGGGCGGCCGCCGTGGCCGCTGAGCTGGCTGCGCGTCTCGTGGAGCGCCCGTCGCTGCGCGTGTGCCTGCCAACGGGCGGCACCCCAACGCCCGTCTACGCCGCCCTGGCCAATGCAGAGCGCGCGGGCCGCTGCTCGCTGGGGGCCGCCACGGTTGTGCTGCTTGACGAGTGGGTGGGTCTGGCGCCGGGCGACCCTGCTCGGTGCGACGTGCGCCTTCGCGACGAGCTGCTGGAGCGCCTCGAGGCACCGCCCGCGTTTGTGCCGATCGGGGTGGATGCCGCGGACCTCGCCGCCGCAGTTGCGGAGCACGATGCGGCCGCGGTTTGCCTTGACTTGGCGGTCGTTGGCTTGGGGATGAACGGCCACATCGGGTTCAACGAGCCCGGGTCATCGCCGTCTGGCGCCACACGGGTGGTGACGCTGCAGCCCATGACGATTGCCGCGGCCACCGCCCAGTACGGCGCCCGCTCTATGCCAAGCGGCGGCGTGACGGTGGGCTTTGCGCGGCTTCTTGCAGCACAGGAGGTCTGGCTGCTGGTCACCGGGGAACGCAAGGCGGCCGTGCTGCGCCGGGCGCTCACAGAGCCGGAGAACGCCGCGTGCCCCGCGTCGCTTCTGCGGCGCCACCCGCGACTGACGGTGTTTGCAGACGAGGCCGCGGCGGGCGAACTTCGGGGCAACTGATCCGCGCAGGCGGCCTTTCAGGCCGGGCGTGACTCCAGAAGCTTCGCCAGCACCCGCGCGAACCCATAACCAATCATGATTGGGAAGCCGAAGAAGGCCGAGGCGATAACGCCCGAGAACAGGTCCACCGGCACCGGGTCATGCACGACCTGAGAGACGACCAGGATTGCGAACATCCCGCCGATCGTCCCCACCAGCGCCCACAGGAGCCCCGTCCAACCGCGGGTGAGCACCCCGGCCACAGCGCCGCCTGCCAGCAGGATCAGCGGGGAGACGACGATCACCGTCAAGGCGCAGGAGCCGCTGAACTCCGCGTGGCCGATGCACCCCAGGTTTGCCCCGCCGAAGACCGCGATGGGGCAGGCCAGCGCAACCACAACAAGGGCGGCGAGATCGCGCAGCATGCTAAAGCGCCCGGTGTTCATCGGTTACCTCCACGTGCTCCGATGATGCCCGAATTCCGGGCGACCCGGATGAGTTCCGTGTGTTGGTCAGGCACGCGGTCCGCGGCGAAGCCGGCGCCTGACGCGGGCGACGAGGCGCGCCGCGCCGTAGCCGGCACCGATGGGCATCGAGAACCAGATTGTCGAGACCAGCGCCGAGAACCAGTCGATTGGCACGGGGCGGCCAACGAGCATCGCCAACACCAGGATGGACATCATTCCGAGCAGCGTGGCGATGCCGGTGATCAGCAGCCCGGTCCAGCCGCGCGACGAGGTCCCCGCGATTGCGCCCGCCACCATAAGCATGGGCGGGCCGATGAAGAACGCGTTCATCGCGCACGCGGCAAACCGGCCAGGCTGGCCGACACAGCCCAGCATGGAGCCGCCCCAGACCGCGACCGGACAGGCAAGCACGACAACCAGAAACGCAAACACGTCGCGCATCAGGCCGTGCTGTGGCGCGTCCTCCTCCATTCCCTCGTCCTCCTGCGCGGAGTGTGCCGGGTTGGAGGCGAGCGTGTGCGGCTGTTGCGCAGATCAGCGGGCGCTGGGGATCCGGCCGACCGCCAGCAGCAGCCCCTCGATGATGGACTCGGGGCGCGGCGGACAGCCAGGCACGAGGACGTCTACCGGCAGCGCGCTTGCAGCGCCGTCGCCGCCCTCGGGTGATCCGGAAAAGACGCCGCCGCTGATGGCGCAGGCGCCAACCGCCACCACCAGCCTCGGCTCGGCCATCGACTCGTACGTGCGGATGGCCGCCTCGCGCAGGTTGCGCGTCATGATCCCGGTCACGAGCAGCAGGTCCGCGTGCCGGGGCGAGGCGACGATGTCGATGCCCAGACGCTGGATGTCGTGATACGGGTTGAGCAGCGCCGCAATCTCCCAGTCGCAGCCGTTGCAGGAGCCGGCGTCCAGGTGACGCACGTGGAGCGAGCGGCCAAGCTTGGCCGCCACCGCAGCCCGGAGTCGCTCAGCCGCCGCAGACGCGGGGTCTGACGCCCCGTCGGGCCGGTAGGCGGGCGCGGGGGCGGCGAGGTGTCCGATGGCGCCCGTGGGGCAGGCGTCAGCGCACGCGTCACAGAGCACGCATCGCCCGGCATCGACAGACCAGACCCCGTTGATCATGGTGATGGCGCCCGTGGGGCAGGCGCCGACACACGCGGCGTCGCGGTCGCAGCGTTCCGCGTCCACCACGGGCAGCCGCCGCGTCGCAGGCTGGAGCAGCGCGGGCTCCGCCGGGTAGCGCGAGGTCACGATGTCCGTGCGGAGCGGATCAAGGATTCGGCGGAGCACGTCGAGGGGCATCGTCAGCGGTCCGTGCAGGCGTAGCAGAGCTCAAAGCTCTTGTTGATCAGCGGGAAGTCTGGGACGAGGTTGCCAGGCGCGGCGGCCGCCACCACCGGCCAGTTGGCAAACGATGCGGTCCGCAGGTGGAAGCGCTCCACCGTGTTGTCGCGTCCGGCCATCAGCCACGCCCACGAGGCGCCGCGCGGACCCTCGGCGCCGGCCAGCGTGGAGGCACCGGGCTGGGCGGAGCGAGCCAGCGGCACCCGCACAGGGCCCGCGGGGAGCCGAGCCGCCAGTTCGCGCACCAGACGCGCCGAGGTTGCCGCCTCCTGCGTCCGGACGTGGAAGCGGGCGGCGGCGTCACCCGCAGTGTGCGTGGCGATCTCCAGCGTCAGCCCCGCATAGCCCTCGGCTGGCCGGTCCAGGCGAAGGTCTGCGGCATCACCGCTCGCCCGGGCCGCAACCCCCAGCGCGCCCAGCCGCTTGGCTGTTGCCAGCGGCACGACGCCGGTGGCGTGGAGCCGGGACATGAACCCCTCAGAGCGGATGAGCCCGCGGATGATGCCGCGAACCTCGCGGTCAAGATCGAGGAGGGTGATGTCCAGCGCCGCGAGCCCGGCCGGATGCAGATCACGGCGGAGCCCGCCCGGCGCCACAACCGACGTGAGGTAGCGGTGGCCGGTGAGACCCTCGTTGAGCCGCAGCAGCCGCTCCTTCGCCCAGCCAAGACGCGAGCTGCCCGGGTTGAACCCGACGCCTGCGCAGATGTTGCCAAGGTCCCCGACGTGGTTGTACAGGCGCTCAAGCTCGGCAAGCAGCACGCGGGCCTGCACGGCGCGCGCCGGGACCTCCGTGGCTGTCAGCCGCTCAACCGCGCGGCTGAACACAGAGGCATGCGTGACGGTGTCAACGCCGCAGGCCCGCTCGGCGATGGCCAGCGCCGCTTCGAAGGTTCGGCCTTCGACAAGCTTCTCGATGCCCCGGTGCGTGTAGAAGAGGCGCGCATCAAGATGGAGCACTGACTCGCCCACGGCCGAGAACCGGAAGTGCCCAGGCTCAATGACGCCTGCGTGGATAGGGCCCACGGGCAGCTCGTACACGCCCTCGCCGTGGGCGACAAACGCGCGGTACGGCGGCCGCGGTCCGGCAGGCGCAGCGTTGGCGGGGGGCGCCACCTTGAGCAGCGGCGGCTGCTCACCGGGCCGTGCCTCATGGTGAACGAGCGGGCGCGGGTCTGGGTGCCCCGCGGGGAAGATGCCGAACAGGTCGTACGCCTCGCGCTCGTCCCACTGGGCGGCGGGGACCAGTGGCGTGATGGCCGGGTGCGTGGGGTTGGCTGGGTCAATCGCGGCGCGCAGCCGCACCAGCGGCCCGCCCGGCAGCGCCATGACCTCCTCGACGGCCAGGGCGCCCGCGGCGTCAAGCCCCCGCTCGTCAACGCCCAGCAGCATCACGTGGCGCGCGCCGGCCCCGGCGAGGACCGCAACTGCACGTGGCAGCTCGTCGCGCCCAATCTGTGCGAGGCGCTCGTCCGCGGGGCCGGTGAGTGCGAGGTCGTGACCAAGACGCGCGGCCAGCGCGTCAAGCGGATCCGTTGGGGGCACGGCTGCAATGTGCGCCACGGCCGCCACGGCCGCCACGGCCGCCACGGCCGCCACGGCCGCCACGGCCGCCACGGCCGGCACGTCAGCCACGGCCGCCACGGCCGGCACGTCAGCCACGGCCGCCACGGCCG
>CAIXZV010000489.1 GCA_903924005.1 uncultured Chloroflexota bacterium
ATCTCGCCGCGGTTGGCGATGAGGATGCGGGAGACCACGGTCAGACCTCCCCGTCCGCAACGGCACCGTCCGCGGCCGGCGCGGGCTTGGCCGCAGCGGCTTCGATCACCGCAAGCTCCTGGCCGTACTCCACGCCGTCTCCGGTCTGGGCCAGCACCTCGACGAGCGTTCCGTCTACCGGGGCCACGACGTCCTGCGGGATCCCCAGGAGATCAACAACGGCAACCCGGTCGCCCGCGCGGACGCGAGCGCCCACGGCGAGCCCGGGTCGGAAGATGCCCACGACCGGGGCGACGGCCGCGGTGTGGACCGGCCCGTCAGACACAGGGGCGGGCTCGGCCGCCGCGGCGGCTGCAGGGGCATGGGGAGCGTGGGGGCCCGTGTGGCCCGGCAGCCCAGCGTGGCGGGCGCGATCGGCGGGGCGGTCGCTGGCGCGACGGCCGGCTCCCGGAGCGAAGCGCCGAACCCGGACGGCCCAACCGTCCTCGCGGATCTCAATCTCGCCGAGGCTGCCGGGGCCAAGCTTGCTCACGAGCGCCGGCACCAGCGTGTCGGCGAGGCGGGCAAGGGCTGCGTGGTCGGCGGCGCGCTCGGCTGGCGTGCGCTCAGGCACCTGCCCTGCGGGCACGGTATCGCCGGTTCGGTTCTGAACGGGCATCGGCTAGACGTCCTCGCGGGCGGGTGGCTCATCGCGGCGCCCCACCTGGAGCGGCGCGGGGATGGCCCGCTGGCCTGCCTCAATCAGACCGCGGAGGCGGTCCGTGAAGCCGGTCTTGGGCGGTGGCGGCGGAACGACGGCCTCGGTCGCGGCGACCTCAGCGTACGCGCCGAGCGAACGGTACCGGCGATAGCGCTGATCCACCAGCGCGTCCACAGGGATCGCCCCCAGTCGGTCCAACTCGCGCACGATGACGGTCTTGAGTCGGCGGCCCATCTCGTCAGGGTCGGTGTGCGCTCCCCCGGCGGGCTCGGCAATCACGTGATCCACCACGCCAAGGGCTTCCTGGTCTGCGGCGGTCATCTTCATTGCGAGCGCGGCGGTTGGCGCCTCGTCGGTGGTCCGCCAGAGGATGCTTGCGCAGCCCTCGGGCGAGATGACGGAGTACACCGCGTTCTCCAGCGCCAGCACCACGTCACCCACGGCGATGGCGAGTGCCCCACCCGAGCCGCCTTCGCCGGTGATCACCGTGACGATGGGGACGCGGAGGCGGGTCATCAGCCCCACGGAGCGTGCAATGGCCTCGGCGATGCCGCGCTCCTCGGACTCGGCGCCGGGGTGGGCCCCCGGCACGTCCACAAACGTGATGATGGGCAGCCCGGAGCGCTCCGCCAATTCCATGATGCGCATAGCCTTGCGGTACCCCTCTGGGTGGGGCATGCCGAAGTTGCGCCGGACGTTCTCCTCGGTGTCGGCGCCCTTCTGCTGGCCGACCACCGCGACGCGGTGACCCTCGATCCGGGCAAAACCAGCAACGATGGCCTCGTCATCGCCAAAGAGGCGGTCGCCGTGGAGTTCGATGAACTCGTCGGCCATGGCCTTGAGCAGCTCCAGCGTCCGCGGCCGGCGCAGGTTGCGGGCAAGCTGGACGCGGGCCCACACGGCCGCCTTGGGATCGGCGGCGGCCTCAGCAGCCTTTGCGTCGTCGGCATCGCGGCCGTCGCGCGCGTCTTTGCCGTCTTTGCCGTCTTTGCCCTCGCGTCCGTCGCGGCCGCGGCCCAGCAGGCGGTCAACCACGGCTGGCCTCCGACGCGCGCGGCGTGATGAGGCGCAGGAGCGCGGCCAGTTCGCGGCGCAGATCCATGCGGTGCACCACGCGGTCCACAAACCCGTGACGGAAGAGGAACTCCGCGCGCTGGAACCCCGGCGGCAGCTCCTGGCCGATGGTGCCCGCGCCCACGCGTGCCCCGGCAAACCCGATGAGCGCGTTTGGCTCGGCGAGGTTGATGTCGCCCATCGCGGCAAAGGAGGCGAACACGCCACCGGTGGTGGGGTCTGACATGACGGACACGTACGGGATCCCCCCGAGACGGAGGCGCTCGAGCGCGGCCATGGTCTTGACCAGCTGCATCAGCGCAAGGGTGCCCTCCTGCATCCGCGCCCCGCCGGAGGCGGCGACGATGACCAGCGGCACCCGTGCATCAAGCGCGCCTTCGGCGGCCCTTGCCACTTTCTCGCCCACAACCGCGCCCATCGAGCCGCCCATGAACCCGAAGTCCATGGCGAGGATGGCGATGCGCTGGCCCTCGATGCGGCCGAAGCCCCAGATCGCCGCGTCTTTGAGACCCGTGGCCACCTGGGCAGCCGCAAGCCGGTCCACGTACGGCTTCTGGTCCACAAAGCCCAGACGGTCCACCGATGTGAGACCCGGATCGCGCTCCTCAAACGTGCCCTCGTCAAGCAGCTGCGCAAGCCGCGACGTTGCCGGCAGCCGGAAGTGGTGGCCGCACGAGGGGCAGACCTGGAGCGCCTTCTCCAGCTGCTTGTTGAACAGCTGCTCAGAGCAGCCCGGGCAGCGGGTCCAGAGCTTGTCGGGCACGGTCTCGCGACGGGATCGGAAGGACGGGAACTTGACGGGCATCAGGCGGGTCCTCCGGCGCTGGTGGCGGCAAGGACGCCATCGCGACGCTCGTGGGCTGTCCTGGATTCGGCATGGCTGGCGCGCCAGGCAACCAGCGCAACGCCAACCAGCGAGATCGCGGCGGAGGTCAGTGCGCCACCGACGATGAGCGGGCGGGTGAGGCTGCGGACACCTTCGGCGCGGGCGACGGCGTCGGCATCGGCCGGATCTAACGTGCCGTCCCGAATGGCTGCGAACAGCGGGTCCGCAACGGGTGCAGCGGAACCAGCCGCGCGCGGGCGGAATGCAATGACGGTGCCACCGCTCGCATCGCCGGCGTCCTGTGCCTGCGCCGCGAGCTGTGCGGCCAGACGCTCCTCAAAGCGAAACGACGGGTGGACGCGGACAAAGGAGTGGCGAAGAACGTCGGTGGCCTCGCGGAGGTCGCGGTTGAGGTTGGCGTCGGCCGGTGCAACTGAAGCGCCACGCTCAGCAGCCGCCAACAGCGCGTCCAGGTATCGATCTGTCACAAGGGCGTCAACCCCGGCCATCGCGTCCGCGCCTGGCACGTGCGGCACCGTCACGAGTGACCGCCGCGGCGCCCCGCGCCCAACTCGCGGGCAACGCTGCCAAGCGCGCGGTGGATCAGCACGCGGACAGCGCCCTCAGACTTGCCAAGGACGCCCGCGATTTCGGCTGTGCTCATCTCGTCCACAAAGCGCAGCAGCACCGCCCGGCGCCGGTCGTCTGGGAGCGCGCGAACGGCGCGGAGCGCGATGGCCGCCTCGTCGCGCAGCACAGCCGAACCCTCAACGTCCGTGGCGTCCGCGATGGAGAGGCCGGCGCCCAAGGCAGCGTCCAGTGACGCCGCGGGCTGACGGCGCTGCGTCCGGCGCTCGTTGGCAATCACGTTGCGCGCAATGCGGAACAGCCAGACACGGAACGTTGAGGCCTCCGGGCCATCTTCGGGGCGCGCCTGCTCGCGGAACCGCGGCAGGGCGGCAAGCGCGCGCAGGAACGTGCGCTCCGTGGCGTCCTCGGCCGCGTGATGGTTTGCAAGCTCGTAGAGGGCGAAGGCGTACACCTGGGGCAGGTACTTCCTGTACAGGGCGTCAAATTGGGCAGGATCGCGGCGCGCGGCCTCCACGAGGCGACGGTCACGGTCAAGCACCACCACTGGTGCGGTGTGCTCGCTCCTACCAAACACCGATCGGGCCATGGCGTTACACCTCGCCCGCAGATTGCGGCGCAGTTTGCGGCGCGGCTTGCGGCGCGGCTTGCGGCGCAAGACGCACGTGGATGACCTCGCCCGCGTGCACGGGCAGCGGATCAGCGTCTGAGCCGGGCTCCACCACCAGCAGGGCGCCGGTCGCGCCGTCCACGCCAAACGCGTGCATCTCTGCGGCCTGCGACCCAGCCGACGCCCCGTAGCCCTCAAGCCGGACCATCCGCCCGGTGGTTGCCTGCCGCCCGCCCCAGGTGGCAATGTCGAAGTAGCCGGTCTTCAAGGCGGCAAACCGCATCTCGAAGTGACCGAGAAACGCGTCGAGCAGCGCGTCGCGGTCAATCGGCCGCCCGGCGGACACCTCGCGCAGGCTGGTCATCGTGGGGAAAATAGCGGCTGGAAAGTCAGCGGCCGCCC
>CAIXZV010000490.1 GCA_903924005.1 uncultured Chloroflexota bacterium
CCGAGGTAGGCGTTGGCGTTGCTCGCGTCCAGCGGGAACAGGAAGCTGGCGACCAGCGGCAGCAGGAACTGGCCAAACAGCAACAGGCCAAGCCACGTGCCGAAGCCCACGAGGGCCGCAGACGCGGTGCCGCGCATGACGGTAGAGAGCAGGAGCGCAAACGCAAGCCAGAACGAGGCGTAGAGGACCGTGGCGCCGGCCCAGACGACGATCCGTGCGATCTCCTCAGGCGTTGGGATGATGCCCAGACGGATCATGCCAAGCCCCGCCACCACCACGACGAGCGTGGTGATCATCACGGCGATTACGGCGATCCCGGCGGCAAACTTGCCGTTGATCACGTCGTCACGGTGGATCGGCTGAGCGAGCAGCCGCGAGAGCGTGCCCTGGCTTCGCTCGCTGTTGATCCCGTCAAAGCCAAAGGCGATACCGACGAGCGGCACGAGCAGTGCGGCAAACGAGACCACGGCCACGTTGCCAAGGCTCTGCGAGCCCACCACGAACAGGGCGAGGAAGAGCGCGGGCTGACCCGCAAGCCGCGGGGCGGCGCTGCTGATGTCGTTGGAGATGAAGTACATCGGCACGATTGCTGCAACCGTGACGATGAGCAGCAGGACGAAGAAGCGCGAGCTTGTGATGTGGTCCGAGATCTCTTTGGCGGCGATCGTCCGCCAGCCGCCCGATGGGGCGCGCTCAGAGCGGCGGGCGCGGACGGCGTCCGTGTGCCGGGCGGTGTCAGCGGGCGCGGCCATCGATGCCCTCCGGGACGTATCGGCGGTACAGCTCCAGCAGGTCGGTGCCCCGCCGGCGGAGATGGACGAGGGCGAGGCCCTGCGCGGCAAGCGCGGTGGCCAGGGGTGCGGCGACATCCGATGACGCCGTCACGATGCGCAGGCGATCGTCGCGCTCGTGGGGCTTCACGGAGATGACACCGGGGACAGCCGCCGCAACGGAGTCGATCGTTGACGGCAGCCCGTCCACGCCAACCTCGAGCTCCACGAAGTGGTCATCGCCCTGTGCCAGTTCCTCAAGGGGTCCGGCCGCCACCAGTTTCCCGGCGGAGTAGAACCCAACCCGGTCGCAGAGCGACTGGACCTGGCCCAGGATGTGCGACGAGAGCATGACCGTCAGGTTGCGCTCCGCGACAAGCCGGCGGAGCAGCAGGAGCAGCTCCTCCACGCCTGACGGGTCGATGGCGATGGTGGGCTCGTCAAGGATCAGCACCGAGGGTGACTTCACCAGGGCATCGGCGATGCCGAGGCGCTGGCGCATGCCGCGTGAATAGGTCTCGGTCTTCTTGTCGGCGGCATCCTCAAGGCGGACCTCGTGGAGCAGCTCGTCGATCTTGGCGTCAGCCTCGCGGCGGCCGAGACCGTTGAGCCTGGCCGTGTACCGCAGGTTCTCCCGGCCGGACATGCCGCCGTAGAAGCCCACGTTGTCGGGCAGATAACCAACCTGACGCTTGACCGCGAGCGGTTCGCGCGTGGGGTCCATCCCCAGCACGCGGACAATGCCCTTGGTGGGCTCGGTGAGGCCCAGCAGCATGAGGACCGTGGTGGTCTTGCCGGCGCCGTTGGGGCCCAGCAGGCCAAACACCTCGCCACGGCGAATGGTGAGGTCCAGCTTGTCCACCGCGGTGAACTCGCCGTACTTCTTTGTGAGCCGCCGGGTCACGATGACGGCGTCCTCGGGGACGTCGGCCAAGAGGTCGGCCACGGTGAGGCGACGGCGCTTCGGGTGGCCCTCGTCGGCCGAGGACGTCTGTGCCTGGGTCTCCCAGGGCATGAAGCCCGAGGGGTCGCCTGCACCTGCGCCGGCGTCGCCGGTCACGCCCGCGGCGTCGGTCACGCCCGCGGTGTCGGTCACGTCCATGGTGTCGTCATCGGCTGCGCCGGTGTCGTCTTGCGCAGACAGCGCCGAAGCGCCCGGTGCGCGCCGCTCTGTTGCCGGCCGCGCCGAACTCACGGGCCGCGCACTGCCTATCGGCCTGGCGTCAAGACCGACGCTGGGCCAAGGCGCTGGCGCGGTCCAACCCGTCGCGGCTCGGACGGGTTCGTCCGATCCTCGCTCATGGGGTTACCGGCGCCCGTAGGTCCGGAAGACCCAGTACAGCCCGGCGAACACGGCGAGGATCAGCGCTCCGCCAATCAGCATCCAGAAGCCAGGGGTGTCAACGCGGACGCGGATGACCGTGTTGCCGCTTGCCTCGTTGCCGGGCGCCGTCATCGTGACGTTGTAGTCACCGGTGATGGCATCAGCGCTGGGGACGATGTGGGCGACAACGGTGGCCGTCTTACCGGGATCGAGCGAGTCGATCTTGGCCGGGTCGAAGGTGACCTTCCACCCGGTTGGCGCGGCTGCGTTGGGCTCGATGGCGGTGACCGAGGCGGTGCCGCCGTTGGCGATCGAGATGGTGAAGGTCTTCTCGGAGCCCGCGTTGGCGGTGGTGGAGAGGACGGAGTCCGGCGTGGAAACGCTGAGCGAGTAGCTGCCGGTGATGGTGACCGCCACGTCAACCGACGCGGTCTTGCCGCCGCCGCTGACGCTCAGGCTCACCTTGTAGGTCCCCGCCTGGATGTCGCTGGGCGGCACGGCGGAAAGGGCGAGCGATGTGGAGTTGCCGGCGTCAACCACTGTGCTTGTCGCCTGCTGGCTGCTGGCGGGCTTGGCGGTGACAGTCCAGCCATCAGGACCCGTCGCGGAGATTGCGTACGTGGCCTGGCTGGTGGTGCCGTTCTTGAGGGTGATGCTGAAGTTGAACGTCGAGGCAGACGTGCCCTTGAGTTCGGGGAAGTCCGTCTTGAGCGTCACGTCGCCGCCCGCTGCCGCCTCCACCTTCACGGTGAGCTGCAGGCTGTCGGTCTGACCGCCGCCGCTGGCGTTGACCGTGATGGTCTTGGATCCGGAGGTCGCGTCGGCCGGGACCTCCACCGAGAAGCTCAGGCTGGGCGCCTTGGCTGACCCGATGTAGATGCTGTCAACCGTGGTGCCAGCGCCAAGGAACCGGGTGGTCCAGCCGGTTGGGACGCCGTCGGCTGAGAGGCTGACCGTGGTGCCTGCGGAGCCGGCAGGCGCGGCAACCGTGAGCTCAAAGTTTGCGGTGGAGCCGGGCTCCACAACGATGGCCGGGTAGGGGGTCGTGACGGTCAGGCCGCCTGCGGCGCCGACGATGGGCGCGAGCGGACCGGCGACGAGGCCGGCAAGACCGAGGACGAGGGCAACCCGCGAGGCCCAGCGGCCGCGGCTCGGGTGCCCGGAAACGCCTACCGACATGCGCATCTCCAGGAAGTGCTGTGACGTGGATTGTTCTTTGAATTGATGAGACGCCAGCCACGCGGCCAGCGGCCGGATCATAAGTCGGATTCCCTGAGAACCGCGTGAGAGGCCGATGAGAGCCGCGCTGCAGCAGCCCCTTGGCCGCGGCGCCTTCGCCCCGCACTCCGCGGCGCCATCGCCCCGCACCCCGCGGCGCCTTCGCCCGGGCCGTATCCACCACATGACTTGCGCCAGCGCACGGGGCCAGCGAAGGATGTCCGGCGGCCCCTCGGTCCGTTTAGCAGCCTGTCAATCGGCGCCCTTCAGGCCTGCGGTATGCACGCCATGCGTAGGGGGTCGCTCTACCGCGTCGTTCTGGATGCCTCCGTGGGCGCGAGGGGCATCCAGCCCAGACGTTGTGCCCTGCGTTGCCCTGGGGCCAAACATGGAGTGCATAGGCCCGCAGACACCGCCGTGGAGCCCCGGCGTGAGCCCCAGGTCGGGCGGTCAGGGCCTCAACTTGCCGACGGCGCAGGGCTGCCTGAAGGCGGTGGCGCCGTGATGAGGGGCGTCGGCGTCGGTATCGGCGGCGGGGTTGGCGTGGGCGGAGCAGGTGTCGGCGTGTCCGACGGCAGGGCGCTGTCGCTTGGCAGCGGCGACCCGGAGTCCGACGGCGACGGGCACACCAGCGGCGTCGCCGACGGATCCACGGTTGCCAGCGGATCCACCGACGCGGACGGGTTTGGTGACGCGCAGGGATCCAGCGATGGCGCCGGCGAGGGCGACGCGCAGTCCACGCCCTTCACGAACGGGCCCCAGTCCTTGCCGTACGGCGTGTACTGACCGTTGTAGAAGGTCGTCGTCTTGGTCTTCAGCGGTCCGCCGGCCACGCCCGTGCCCTTCAGGGCCCGCGTCAGCCAGTCCTGATCCGCCGCCAGCCACGTGGGCTTCTCCTTCTCAAAGCCCACCAGCCCCAGCACGGCATCGCCGCACGTCAAGGGCGGCAGCGCCGACGTGGGCGCCGTCCCGGCGAGGTACAGCTCGGTCACCTTTGGCCCCGTGGGGGAAGCCAGCATCCCGGTCCACGCGTCAATCGACGCCTGGTCCAGCCCGGCCGGCTTCGGGAACGCGTTGATGGACCAGCCCTTCGTTGCCTCAGCCATGAAGCCTTGCCAGACGTACGTGGTGACCTGGATGGACAGCAGCGAACCGCCCGGCTTCACCAGCAGGGAGTTGTCAGAGTTGCCGTTCCAGGCGCCCACCGCCAGCGCGTATTCGCCATTGGTGCGGTCTGCCGCGGAGGGCGGCCCCACGTAGCCAAACGCGTTGAGGTCCTTGGCATCGTTGTTGGTGCCGGTCTTGAGCGTGGCCGGACGCCTGTGCCCTTTGTCCACAATCTGGAAGACACCCCAGAACGGGTTCTGGTTGGGGTCGGTGTTGCCCGCGAGGATGTCGGTGACGATGGCGGCCGCGCCCGGGTCCAGTACCTGCTGCGGCGCCTGCCGTGTTGAGACGCCGGCAAGCTCCTTGCCCGACGGGTCGGTGACCGAGAGGATGGTTGTCTGGTCCACGAGCTGCCCGCCATCGGCAAGCACGCCGTACGCACGGATCAGGTCGATGGAGTGGACCTCGGTGACGCCCAGCGCAAACGAGAGCCCCGCGTCCGTTGGTCCGTTGGGGAAGCGGATGCCCATCGCCTCGGCCTGCGCCTGGACCCGTGTCGTGCCCACAATCGACATCGCCTTGACGGCCGGGATGTTGAGCGAGAACCGCAGGGCGTCGCGCACACGGACGGGGCCGCGCTCAAGACGGTCCGCGTCGGCCGGGATGTAGCCCCCGCCAAAGTCCGTGACCACGTCCATGAACATGGTGCCCGCGGTGATGAACCGCCCGGCGATGCCCGTGGCGTACAGGATGGGCTTGAAGGTGGAGCCCGGCTGACGCCAGCCGTCCGCAAGGACGTCGAAGCGGGGCTGGAACTTCTTGGTGGCCTTGGTGGCGGTGGCATCGGCAGATCCGACATAGGCGAGGATCTCGCCGGTCTGGTAGTCCATCGCGATGAGCGCGCCGTTGCGCAGGTCGTCGCTGCGCAGGTTCGCCATCCAGGGCTGATAGGTCATCCCCAGGGCCGCCGCCGCGGCTTTTGGGTCCTTGGCGTGGGGGACGATGGCCGCAGCCTTCACCCACTTCTCGGCGGTCTTCTGCAGCCGCGTGTCCAGCGTGGTGGTGATGGTGAGACCGCCCCGCTCCAGGATGGGACAGGTGTCCACGCCTTGGCCGCACAGCTGATCCGTCAGCTCGCGGCGGACCTGCCAGACAAAGTGGTAGCCGATCCACGCAGGGCTGGTCTGCGGTGCCAAGACCACAGCTTCGGCCTTCGCGGCGGCATAGTCCGACGGCTTGAACTGGTTTCCGGTGAGCGGCGTGCGGCCCTGTGACATCAGGTCAAGGACCAGGTTCCGCCGCGTCACGATGGGGGCATCGGCCGCCACAACGAGCTGGCTCTTCACGCACGGGTCGGCGTCCGGCCCCGGGTCAATGCACTGCTCCGTGGCGTTCTGCACCAGGTCATACGCAGACGGCGCCTGGGGGATGGCCGCGATGATGGCCGCCTGCGCAAGGGTGAGGTCCGCCAGCGCCACCCCGAAGTAACCCTTTGCGGCTGCCGCCACGCCGTACGAGTCGTTGCCGTAGTAGTTCTGGTTCAGGTATGCCGCCATGATCCGCTGCTTGCCGGCGAGGCCCGGGTAAGCCTGCGTCACGCGGATTGACTGGATGATCTCCTTGATCTTGCGCACGGCGGAGCGGTCCGTCTGCGCTGTGCCGTCCGCCGACAGCAGGCGCTGGCGCACCAACTGCTGGGTGATCGTTGAGCCGCCGCGGCCGTTGCCCCGAAGGCCGTCGATGGCGGACGCGATGATCCCAAGCGTGTCAAACCCGGCGTTATCCCAGAACGTGCGGTCCTCAACGGCCGTGGTGGCGTCAACGAGCGCCTTGGGGAGCTGGTCAAAGCCCACGGTGGACCGGTTGAACTCGCCAAACCGGGCGAGCTGCGTGGTGCCCGTGCGGTCGTAGACAATCGACGCTTGCGGCAGCTCGATGCGCTCAAGGAGCGTGGGGTCCGGCAGGTTGCGCGACAGGCTGACGAAGAGCGCAACGCCACCCGCGGCGCCGCCCATGCCCAAGAGCGCCAGCACCGCCCAGAGCAGCACGCCCATCTGCGCGGCGGGGCCGATGCCCTTGCGGCCGTTGCCGCGGCCGCGGCGCGTGGGGGTTTCCGGGGTCGAGTAGCCGGACCAGGATGGCTGCGTCACGTCGTCATGGTGCCCCGGTCCGGCCGATCGCGCTAGCCGGTCATGGCTGGCGCCCGATGCTCGCGAGAGCCGCCTCGAACTCGGCGTGCTGTTGGCGCAGGGCGACCGCGGCCTCGTCTCGGCTTGTGAGCGTGAAGGCCACGCGGTCGCCGGGCGCCAACTGCCCAAGGAGCGGCCGGTCCGCGGTGATGACCACACTGATCACCGCATAGCCGCCGGTGGGCTGGCGATCGGGCAGCAGGATGAGCGGCTGCCCGGCCGGGGGCACCTGGATGGCGCCCGTCACCAGCCCATGGCTGGGCAGGTCGGCCGGAAACTCACCGGGCAGGGGATCGCCGTCGAGGCGCAGGCCCACGCGGTTGCTCGTCAAGGAGATCGTCCACGCCTGGTCGGCCAGCGACGCAAGACCCGCACGTGCTCGCTCGGCCCACGGGCCTGCCGCGATGCGGAGGATCGCGGCAGGCGGATGCTCCCCCAGCCCCGAGCGCAGCGCCGACGGGATGGCCCGGGTCCGCGTCGTCCAGACCCGTGGGGCGGGCGTTGGATTGGGCGACGCCCCTCCGGCCAGGCGGTCACCGGTCCGCAGCGCCCGGCCGTTGAGGCCGCCGAAGCCCGCCCCCAGTGCGGTGGACCGCGAGCCGAGAACGAGCGGGACATCGACGCCGCCCGCAATTGCGAGGTACGCACGAAAACCCGCAAGGCCCGTCGCGTGCCCACCGTGGGCGTCGCCAGTACCGTTGGGGCCGCTCCCATCGTCTGCGCCGCCAAACCGCAGCACGTCGCCTGCTGCGAGCCGGGCCGAAGTGCCGGGGCCAATCCGGCGACCCCCTGGCTCGACAACGGCGCCGAGATCCGCGCCAGCCAGCCCCACCGTCACCGCCCGCAGCACGCGCAAGGCTGGGCCGAGGAGCGTGATCTCAATCGCGGCGCTGTCCGCGGCGTTGCCGACGAGCACGTTGGCCACGGCAAGGGCCCACGGGTCCGCGGCACCGCCGGGCCCGAGCCCCATCGCGCCCAAGCCGGTTCGGCCGATGTCTTGGACCGTCGTCTGCAAGCCGGGCTCGATGACCTCAAACACGTCGGCCGGGTTGGCGGCGAGCTGGGATGCGGTCATCGCGGCACAAGCCGCACGCGGTCGCCGGGCCGCAGCAGGACCGGCGGACCCGACGTCGGGTTGAACAGCGTGACTTCTGTTCGCCCCAGCAGCCGCCAGCCGCCGGCCGATGTCTGGGGGTAGATCCCGGCGAAACGCCCGGCGATGGCCATGGTTCCGGCGGGGACCCGCGTTCTGGGCACCGCGAGCCGCGGGACGATGAGCTCGCCCGGCAGCTCGCCCAGGTACGCAAACCCTGGCGCAAACCCGAGGAAGAGGACCTCGAGCTCCGCCGCCGCCAAAAGGTCAACGACGGCCGCGGCGGTCAGACCGGTCTCGGCCGCAACCGTGTCGAGGTCGGGTCCGGCGTCACCGCCAAAGCGTGTCGGGATCTCGACGCAGGCCGCGTCGCGTTCCGGCTGCGGGTCGGCAGGCAGGTCGTCGGCCAGCGCGGCGAGGTCAACCGCAAGATCAGCGATGCGCTCCAGCCCGCCGTGCCCCGGTTGCTCAAGCAGGAGCGGGGCAAAGGGCACCAGCACGCTTGCGGCGCCCGCCACCGGTACGCCCAACTCCGGGCGGGTCAAGCGAAGACGCTCAACTGCGGCGGCAAGAAGCCGCGCCCGCCGAGCCGCGCGAACCGACACGACGGTGTCAAGCTCGATGAGGAGCGCGTCGTCGCCAAACGGGAGGACGCGGACCGCGGTTGCCTCAGCCAAGGCCGCGCAGGTCCACGCCCGCCGCGACGAGCGCATCGCGCACGGCGGCCGCGCGAGCAACCGCTCCGGGAAGGTCCCCGTGGACGCACAGAGTGTCGGCGCGGATGGCGAGGGGCGTGCCGTCGTAGGCTCTCAGCCGCCCTTCGGCGATCGCCAGCGCCTGTGCCGCGGCCGCCGCTGGGGAGTCCAGCACAGCGCCCGGCAGCGTTCGCGATCGAAGGGACCCGTCCGTCTCGTACGCCCGGTCCGCAAACGCCTCCTCGGCAACGGCCAGCCCGGCCTCGCGACCCGCCGCGATGAGCGCGGACCCGGCCAGCCCCACCAGGATCAGACCCATGGAGAACCGCCGGACGCCTCGGGCCACCGCGTCAGCAACGGCACCGTCAGCGGCGGCCAGGTTGTACAGCGCTCCGTGCGCCTTGACGTGGCGCAGCTCCGCACCGGCGTCACGCGCAAACGCCGACACGGCCGCCACCTGGTACAGCACCATCGCCTCGATGTCGGCAGCCGACATGGTCATCGGCCGCCGGCCAAACCCCTCGCGGTCTGGGTAGCCCGGGTGGGCGCCGATGGCCGCGCCGCAACGTGCGGCAAGCGCGCACGTGCGCTCGATGGTGGCTGCATCGCCCGCGTGGAACCCTGCGGCGACGTTGACCGAGCTGACCAGCGGGATCAGGTCGGCGTCACCCTCGGGCAGCTCGCCGACATCGGCGTTCAGGTCGATCCGCAGGATCCGCATCGGGCGATGCTACGCCGCGCGGTGCGTCACGCCGCGGCCGAGGTCAGCGCTTGCGCAGCTCGTCGCGGATCTCGGCAAGCAGCTTGACCTCGTCTGACGGCTCAGGGGCCACCTCGGGCGCCGCGGGTGCCTCCTTGATCAGCGC
>CAIXZV010000491.1 GCA_903924005.1 uncultured Chloroflexota bacterium
CTCCAGCAGAGCGGTGCCGATTCCGCTGATCTGGGCTGTACCTCACCTGCCGACGGCAAGTGCTGGGGCTACGCGACCTACGCCATCGCCGGCATCGCCGGCACTGATCAGGCGTTCGTGGGCCTTGGCCACCACGGCGGCGTGACGGTTGAGGGCGACATGGGTGGCCCGAGCCACGTCTACCTCGTCACCCTGCAGGCGACCGGCGGGGGATCAACGGGCACCGGCCCAAGCGTTTCCTCCAAGGTGGATCTCACGTCCGCGTTCGCTGCGGCAGGGACGCTGTACCAGCCCCACGGGCTCGCGTACTGCCCGGCAAACGACACTGCCGCTCTGTCCGACGTTCTGTTCGCGGCTTCTGGCGACAAGGACGGCACGGGCCAGACGCTGGGCGCGCTCTACAGGATGGACGGCGCGCTGGCGGGCGCCAGGACCGTCACCCGCGTCGACAGCCTCCCACACGGAGCGGTTGCAACCGCGGTGCTGACCGTCAAGGTTGATTGCGCAACCGGCACGGTGTGGGCCGGCGGCGACACGCCCACCAACTACCCGACGCTAGCCACCGGGCTGTACCGGTCGCTTGACGGCGGTCTGAACTTCATCCAAGTGAGCGTCCCGGACGCGAGCGGCACCGGCGTGCTGCGCTCGGTGATCGCGCTGAGCATCAACCCGGCCAACCCGTTGGACGTCACGGTGTCCGAGCGCGACGGCGCCATCAGCCACTCCGCGGACGGCGGCGCGACATGGACGATCGTCTTCGACCCCAACGCGGGCCGCGCCATGACAACGGCCGACATCGAGGTCCCCTCCGCAGACGTCCTGCCGCCGCTGCCGACCGGGCCGACGACGGTTGGCGGCCCGCTTGCCGCAGCCGCACCGCAGCCGCGCGCCCTCATCGGCGCCGACGCGGGCGCCTATGAGGGTGACGTCGGCGTAAGCGGCGGCATCATCACCACGGGCCGCTACACGTCGTCCGCGCGTTGGGGCGGCACGCAGCTGTCGCAGGCGGCGGCGGATGGGCAGCCATCGACCGCGTTCGGGGTGACAAGTGCCGCCCGCTCGGACTACGTGACGGTCATCAAGCGGCTTGACGGCCTGGCATGGAGTTCCTTCAATGTGAAGGGCTCTTCCTTCCACGGATGGACACGTCCCGCCCACATTTCGGGCACGATCGCCGGAGACACAGCGCCACAGGTTACGTTCAACCCGACGACCAAGCGCTTCCTGCTCGCGTTTCAGCGGCCGGGTGCCGGCATCTTCACGTCCCGTCTGGTGGTGACCTCGCGGTGGGCGATGCCCGCCAAGATCGCGGGGACCCGCGCTTCGGACGGTCTGCCGGCGATTGCGGCCAAGGGCACTGCCACCGTGGTGTTCCAGCGCGCAGGGTTGGGTCTCTACGCTGCGTCGTCATCAACCGACGGCGTCAAATGGGGGGCCGTCGGCAAGGTGACCGGCACGGCTGCCGCCGATGCTCTTGCCGCACGCGGGCGGCCGGCGCTGGTCGCCATCGCGTCCGGGACGATGCGCCTCGCGTTCTCGCGCGGCGGTTCCAGCGGGCGCGTCTACTCGACGCAGTTGGCCGCCGGGAAGTGGTCGCGGCCAGCGGTTGTGAGCACGGTCACGGGCGTCCAGCCCACGATCACTCGGAACCCTGTTGACGGCGCGATCATGGTGGTCTTTGCCCACCAGAGCGGCACCGGCACCAAGGGCCTGTACAGCGCGATCTTCAAGTACGGACGCTGGTCGGTGGGCCGGGTGGCTGGCACGACAGCGGCCGACGGCAGCCCCTCGGTTGCCTGCGGCACCGGGTCGGTGTACACCTTGGCCTTCGTGCGGGCCGGGTTGGGCGTCTACTACGACCGGCGGACCACCGCATGGCTCGTGGCGCCCTCGCGCCGCACGGCCTCGGCGTCGGACAGCGCGCCGTCGGTTGCGGCCGGAGCGCCGTCGGGAGGCTTCCTGATCACATACGAGCGGGGCTGACGCGGGCGAGCGCCAGCCCCAGGCCCGGGTCCGCTCCTACTGGGCGCGGACCTCGGCCTTGACGGTGATCTTGCCCGCCTTCTCAAACTGGAGCGTGAGTTCAATCGTGTCGCCCGCACTGAGGTCTGCGACGAGGCTCATCAGCATCAGGTGGTAGCTGCCGGGCTTGAGTTCCACGCTGCCGCCGGCCGGGATCTCGATGCGCGAGACGGGGACCATGCCCATCATCGGGCTGGTTGAGCCCATCGCGCCGCCCATGCCGCCCGACCCGGACGGCGCAGCGGATTCGATCACTTTGGTCTCGTGCATTTCGGCGGTCTTGGCCGCAGGGGTGGATGCGCCAATGAGCGCGTCCGCCTCAGAACCGGTGTTCTGGATCACGAGGTACGCGGCGCCGGCGCCCGTGACGGCTGCCGAGTTGCGGGCCCAGGCACCCGTGACCTTGATACCGCCCGAGGAGCCTGAGCAGGCCGCAAGCGACGCCGCGATGACGATGACGGCGACAGCTGCGCCAAGCGCGCGAGCCTTGGGGATCCGGTACATCGGTGATGGCCCTTTCTTGCTTGGGGCGCCTCAGGCGCCCGTGGCTGTCCGGAGGATGCTGACGATCAGGCTGGTTGGAGCGCCAAAGAAGATGTGGTTGCGCAGGAGCCCGGCGCCATCCACGAGGTAGGACTCGGTGGTATGTGTCATGGGGTAGTTGCCGTTCGAGTCGGCTGGCCCGGCCAAATAGCCTACGGCCCAGTCCTTGGCGGCCGTGGCGATGTCGGCGTCGGACCCCGATAGCCCGATAAAACCCGCAGCGTAGAAGTCCAGGTACTGCTTCACCTTGGCCGGCGTGTCGCGGGCCGGATCGATGGTCACAAACACCACTTTGGCGTCGATGCCTGCGGCGCTGATGGCGGCGCGAAGATCGGCCAGGGTGGTGGGGCAGACGTCGGGGCAGTGGGTGTAGCCAAAGTAGACAAAAACAGGGCTGCCCCGAAGGCTGGTCAGGGCGAACGGCTTCCCGTCCTGGTCCGTGAGGCGCAGCGCGGGAGCGGGCCGTGGCGGGTTGTAGACCGTGTCGCGGACGCCAATGGGCGGCGGCGTCCGGTTGGGAACCATCTGGACCGACGGCACGGCCGGAACACTCGCGCACCCGGTCGCCAGCAGGCTGGTCAGCAGCGCGATGGCCACAAGCATGGAGAAGGGCAGGCGATACGGCACGCCCGCAGGGTACGGCGCGCTGGTGTTGGTCCTGCAGTCCTAGCGGCCCGTCCGGGCAGTGTCAGGCGGCAGTCATCGGGGCGAGTCACCGATGCGGCGATACCCAGGTTGAGCCTCAGGCCGCTGCGGCAGCCTCCACGGGGGCTCCGGCGGTGGCCCCGCCCCGTCGGCGTGTCGCCATCGCCCGCACCACGAGGACGGCCACCACGACGGCGCCAAGCGCCGCCGTACCGGCGACGAGCGGCGTCGCCTGCTCCTTCACGACGATGCCGGCATACGCCCAGACGATCACCCAGCCATACGCCGCATCGCCAAAGCGCAGCACAAACGTTGCCGCAATCGTGAGACCCACCAGCAGCACCACGGCGGCGATCACCGTGGGGTCAATGCCAAACCCGGTGAAGCCCAGCGAGAAGAGCGTCTGGGCGATGTTGGCAATGGTGGCCACGGTGATCCAGCCCAGGTACACGGCCCACGGCGCCCGGACCAGCCAGTAGCTCCGCCCGCGGAGGACGTCGCGGTGTGCCCACAGCCGGAAGTGGATGGAGATGAGCGTGAGCAGGAGCGCCACGATCACCGGCACCGACGGGGCAAACACCTCGTACTGGAAGAGGAAGATCCAGACCGAGTTGAACAGGCCGGTCAGCGCTGGCAGCCAGCCCAGATCGCGCAGGACGGGATCCTCGCGGTTGCGCCCCAGCCCCTGCCAGACGGTGTACGCGCCAAGCAGCGTGTAGATGAGGCCCCAGATGGCAAACACGTAGCCGGCGGGGATCACGTAGACGTGGAACTGGTCGCTGATGACGTTGGTCATCTTGCCGCCGATGGGCACCGCGTTTGCTGCGATGTTCACGGCGAACGTGACGATGAAGGAGAGGATCGTCACTGTCTGGCGAGTTGTGTCGGAGCGCATCGGGGGCCTCGTTCTCGGGGAGGGTTCGGCTGCTGTTCGCCGCGCCGCCCGGATTGGATGGCATGCCCGCGTGAAGCGGGGCGACCGAGGGGTCAGTGGCGTTGCGTCCACCCGCCGGAAGGGTGAACGGTCCCGTCCCGGGACGATCCACCCCTCCCGCGCACGGTTTGTCCCGTGGCGGGGCGGTCCGGTGCGACAAGCCGTGCACCAGAGGGGTGAAACGTCGCAGCGCGCAACCGTTCGCCCGTCGGAAGGATGAACGAGACGCGATCACTGGAGCGGGGTCAGTCCCAGCGGAACTTGCGCGCCGCAAGGCCTCCAAGGACGATCGCCCAGCCGGCCAGGATGATCAGCGGCTCGGTGGCGTCACCGCCACCCCCCAGGCCAATTGCAAGCACGCGCCCCAGCTCGGCCGGGGGCAGGCCGGAGGCCACCGTCGCAACGGCGCCCGGTAGCTTGTCGAGCGGCATGACGATCCCGCCCAGCACCAGCGACAGCAGGAACAGCAGGTTCGCCAGCGCCAGCACCGCCTCTGCGCGCAGGGTGCCAGCCATGAGCAGGCCGAGACCCGCAAAGGCCACGGTGCCCAGCAGCAGGCCGGCGACCACAAGCGGGAGCGACGCGCCGGGACCCGCCGTCCAGCCCAATGCCGTGGCGAGGCCCACGAGGAGCAGCGCCTGCACCACCTCGATGACGATGACGCCAACGGTCTTGGACGCGACGAGGGCCGATGTGCCCGCGGGCGACCCGCCCAGACGCTTGATCACACCGTAGGAGCGGTCGAAGGCGGTGGCGATGGCCAGCGACACCATGGCCGCCGCAATGACCGCCAACGCGATGGACCCAGGCAGCATGCGTTCAACGGGCTTGCCGCTCGCGGTGCCGCCGGTCATGTCGAAGGCGGAGAAGACCAGCAGGACGCCCGCGGGGATCACAAACGTGACCAGCAGGTTCTCGCCTCGCCGCACGGCTACCCGCAGCTCGTTGAGCGTGAGCGCCCAGGTCATCGCCAGCCACGAGGCGGGCTTGGCGGGGGTTCCGGCGCCAAGTGTGCGTGGCGTGCTCATGCGGCGCCCTCGGCTTCGGCGCCCAAGTCAGCGGCCACGTCCGCGGCCACGTCCGCGCCGACAAGCTCCAGATACCGCTCCTCGAGGCTTCGGGCGCCCAGCCGCAGCTCGGTGAGCAGCAGGCCGCGCTCGGCACACCAGCCGGCCAGCGAAGACACCAGCGCTGGATCCGGCGCCGCGGTCAGACCCGTCATCTCATACGCGGCCCCGGCGCCAGCCACGGCCACCCGGGCGCCAGCACCGCCAACGGCCCCCGCGAGCGCACCCAATTCGGCATCGGCCAGCCGCGCGCTCAGACGGAACCGTACGCGCGGCGCCCCGGCCCCCGTCAGTTCGGCCGGGGTCCCGTAGGCCACCACGCGGCCGCGATCCAGCACGGCGACGCGGTCCGCCAGCAGCTCCACGTCGCCCAGCTCGTGCGTTGTGAGCAGGATTGTCGTCCCGGCGGCGCGCAGAGCGGCAATCCGCTCGCGGGTTGCCTGTTTGGCGGCCGGGTCCATGCCCGCGGTGGGCTCGTCCAGCATCAGCAGCTCGGGGCGCCCTAGCAGGGCCAGCGCCAGCGACAGCCGCTGCTTCTCCCCGCCGGACAGCCGCCGGTACCGCGTGTTCGCGGCCGCCCCCAAGTCCACGGCCGTCAGCAGTGCCTCGGCATCCTCCGGGTCGCGGTAGAAGCGGGAGTACAGGCGCAACACCTCGCGCGGGGTAGTGCGGTTGTCGATGCCGCCCTCCTGGAGCATCAGCCCAATCCGCGGCCGAAGCTTCGCGCCGTCACGCACAGGGTCCAGCCCAAGCACGCTGACCGCGCCCGCGTCTGCCTTGCGGTAGCCCTCGAGGATCTCAACGGTTGTGGTTTTGCCGGCACCGTTTGGCCCCAGGAGGGCAAACAGCTCGCCCCGCTGGACCTCGAAGCTGACGCCGGTGAGGATGGCGCGCTTGCCGTAGGCCTTGCGGATGTCGGCGACGGCGATGGCGATGACGGCGCTCACGGCTTGATCTTTGCGTACTGCGTGTCGAAATCAGTGGCCTTGACCTGGCCAATCTGGATGGCGCGCAGGATGCCGTCCTTGTCGATGAAGTAGGTCTGCGGTGGCGCCACCACGCGATAGGCGGCGGCGATTGCGCCATCAGCATCGGTCACGGTTGGCCAGGTTGCGCCCTGATCCGCCACAAAGGGCAGCGCAAGCTCGGCCTGGTCTTTGTACAGGACGCCGAGGATCATCAGACCGTCGGTGGCGCCAAGCGTGCTCAGGCGCTCCTTGAGCAGCGGGAACTCGTCACGGCAGGGCTGGCACCAGGAGGCCCAGAAGTTGATCACCACCGGGTGCCCGCGGAAGACCGACAAGTCGATCTTGGTAGTGCCGTCGATGGCGGTCCCGATGAGCGCCGGGGCTGCCTGCCCAATCCGGGCAGAGCCGTCGCTGCCGCCGCATCCGACGAGGAGGGTGGCCCCAAGGGCGGTGGCGACCAGGGTGGCAGTCAGCCGGGTAAACCGTGCGCGGCGGGTGGATCGCGTGATCGTGGCGGGCCTACTTCAGCGTGAGCGTCCCGGTCATGTTGGGATAGA
>CAIXZV010000492.1 GCA_903924005.1 uncultured Chloroflexota bacterium
GCGGGCACATCACCGCGGCCGCGTATCCGGTGGGCGGCAACGGGCGCTTCACGCTGAAGTAGCAGCGCGCAGGGGGCGAAGCCTCCGGCGAGAACCGGGCGGCGTCGGCCGACGTACTTGCTGCCAACGGCCCGTCCCCTGGGCCCACAGCTGAGGCGTCTCGCAATGTCAAACACCGTCAGGAACCTGGGCCAGCGAAATGTGGCCATGCTGGTTGCCGCCATGGCGATCATCGTCGTCGCCTGTGGCGGGTCCGCGACCGCAGCAGCCCCCAACCTCGCTGCCAACCGCAGCTCCCGCTGCAGCAACGGCTACGCCAGCAGCCGCGACGTCGTATCCGGTGAAGCTTGCCCAGGACGCCAAGCTTGGCGCGTACCTCGCCGGCGAGAACGGGATGGCGCTCTACCTGCTGACGAAGGACACGGCCAACACCACCACCTGCAGCGGCGGGTGCGCATCTGCGTGGCCGCCGTTTGAGCTGGACCCGGGCGAGTCGGTCACGGCCGGCGATGGCGTGACCGGCACGCTGGCCACCATCACGCGGGCCGATGACGGCAAGGCGCAGGTGACGTACAACGGCGTGCCGCTGTACTACTTCGCGGGTGACAAGGCCGCGGGCGACATCACGGGGCAGGGCGTGAAGAGCGTCTGGTTCCTGGCGGCCGCAGCGACCACCGCGCAGGGCGGGGCGATCAAGGGCGGCGTCGGCCAGCCCTGATCAAAGCGCCCCAGCCACATTCGTTTCGCATTTCGACGCCGCCCGGTGTCGATTCGAGTGTCGGCGGTTCGTCGTTTGCTTGGAGACGCGGCCATGGGCGCCGAGTCACGAGGACGGCGCACACCGCCGACGGAGGTCACCATCATGGCGAACTACCTGCTCACCTACCACGGCGAAGGCGGCATGCCCACCAGCGCCGAGGAGACCGAGAAGACCATGGCCGCATGGGGCGCGTGGTTTGGCACGCTTGGCGATGCCGTCGTTGACGGAGGGAACCCCACAACGCGGGCCAAGGCGATCTCGCCGGACGGCTCGGTGATGGACGCCACGTCGGCGCCCACCGGCTATTCCGTCATCAAGGCCGACAACCTCGACCACGCGGTTGCGTTGTCAAAGGGCTGCCCCGTGCTTGCCATCGGGCAGGTTGTGCTGGTGACCGAAACCTTCGACGCGATGTAGTTGTTGCGCGGCCACGGGGCTCGGTCAATTGGCCGGGTCCCGACGGCCACGCGTCTTGCGTCACGTCTGCATCGGATCGGCATCCGCGGTGCGGGCCTCGGGCCCCCGAAGTTGAGTTTGGGCCGCGAACGACGCTTCGCAGGGGCCAACCTGAGTCATTGGTGCATCATGCCGGGCCGGGCCGGGCCGGCGAGGCCGGGCCCCGACGGCCGCGCGCCGGGCGCCCCTGCTGGTAGCGTGGTGGGCACAGCGCGGCCTCGCCCGTCCCGACGGCCGCTCCAACCCGCAGCCCAAGGACCCCCGTGCAGCGCAGGTGGCTGATCCTCTCGAGCGTCTCGCTCGGCTCCATGATGGCGACGCTCGACGGCAGCATCGTCAACATTGCGCTTCCCTCCATCCAGCGCGACTTCGGCATCGACCTCACCTCGGTTGAGTGGGTTGTGGTCGCCTATCTGCTGATGCTGGGCAGCCTGCTGCTCCCGATGGGCCGCCTGGGCGAGGTCAAAACCTTCAAGCGCGTGTACCTCGTGGGCTTCTCGGTCTTCACGCTTGGCAGCGTCCTCTGCGGGGCGGCGCCCACCGAGCTCCTGCTGATTTCGGCACGCGTCCTGCAAGCCGTGGGCGGAGCCATGATCATGTCGATGGGGCCCGCGATTGTGGTCCGCACCTTCCCGCCCGGCGAACGAGGGCGGGCACTTGGCCTGAATGGCTTGAGCGTGTCGATTGGCCTGTCGCTGGGGCCGGTGTTGGGCGGGATCCTCACGCAGGTGGCCACGTGGCGCTCCATCTTCCTGATCAACCTGCCCATCGGGATCCTGGCGATCATCTGGGCATGGCGCGTCCTGCCCAACGAGGAACACGGGCACGAGACCTCGTTTGACGTGCGCGGCGCGGCGCTGTCGGGTGCGGCGCTGTTCGCCCTGCTGCTTGCGCTGTCCGAGGGCCAGGGCTGGGGCTGGACCAGTCCGGCCACGCTTGGCCTCCTTGCGGCCTTCCTTGTCTTGGGCACCGCGTTTGTCTTGGCGGAGCGTGCATCGGTCCAGCCCATCATCGACCTTGCGCTTTTCCGGATCCGGCCCTTCTCCTTTGGGCTTGCAAGCGTGGTGGTTGCGTTCACCGCGATGTTCACGGCGTCGTTCCTCATGCCGTTCCTGCTGCAGCAGGTGGAGGGCTTCAGCCCCGTGGAAGCGGGCCTCCTCCTGACACCGGTGCCGGTGGCCATGGCCATCGTCGCGCCGCTCGCGGGCTCCGCCTCGGATCGCTTTGGGCCTGCCGTCCTTGCCAGCACGGGCATCGGGATCATGGTGGTGGGCCTGCTCAGCTTGGTTACGCTGCCAGTCCACTTTGCCTATATCGACCTGCTCTGGCGGCTGGTCATCCTTGGCGTTGGGCAGGGCCTGTTCATGAGCCCCAACTCCAGCGCGGTGATGGGCGCGGTTCCGGTGCGCCGAGCGGGCACCGCCTCGGGCACGCTGGCCCAGTTCCGTGTCACGGGCCAGGCCTTAGGCATCGCGCTCTCCGCGGCAATCGTCGCCACACGGGTGCCCGTCCACCTCGCCGAGCAGGTTGGCAAGGCCGATCAGCTTTCAGCGCTGCAGGCATCCATCCACGACGCGTTCATCGTTGCGGCGGCGGTCTGCGCCATCGGCATCGTGACCAGCATCATCCGGGGCTCTGGAGCGGCGCGCGAACCCTCGCTGGGTCAGTCCCCGGCGCAGCGCGGCAGCTCCTGAGTCACACCTGCATCAGATCCGCCTGCATCACGCCGGGCTCGAAGGCCGAAACGCGGGTTGCGCCCGCGAACCGCGCTTGCCGCGGGCCCACCTGAGTCACTGGTGCATCACGGTTGGTGGCCGATGCCCGGCCGACGCCCGGCCGACGCCCGGCCCGCGCCGAGCCGCGCCCGGCCGACGCCCAACCGCGCCGACGCGCCACCCCGCAGGCTTACTGGTAGCGCAGCGCCTCAATCGGGTCCAGTTTGGCGGCCTGGCGTGCGGGCCAGACGCCAAACACCACGCCGATGATCATGGAGAACACCACGGCCAGCGCCACGGTCTGCATGCTCACGTGGAGACCCCAGCCGGCGATGACCCCGATGGCGGCGGCGGCGCTCACGCCAAACGCGATGCCAAACAGGCCGCCCGCAAGCGAGAGCACCAGGGCCTCGATGAGGAACTGCAGCAGGATGTCCCGCTCGCGGGCGCCCACCGCCTTGCGGATGCCGATCTCGCGTGTCCGCTCCCGGACCGAGACCAGCATGATGTTCATGATCCCGATGCCGCCCACCAGCAGCGAGATGGACGCGATCCCCGCCAGCAGCAGCGAGAGGAACCCGGTGATGGTCCCGAAGGCGGAGAGCAGCTGCGCCTGGTCCACCACGGAGAAGTCATTCTCGGCGCCGCCCGCGATCCCGTGGCGCGCCCGCAACAGGTTGGAGATGCGGATCTTGGTGAGCGGGATCGTGTCGGGGTGAAGCGCGCTGACGGAGATGGTCTGGACGTAGTCGCCCGCCACGAAGTAGTCGCGCATGGTGGAGAGCGGGATCATCACCTGGTCGTCCAGGATGCCCTTGGGCTGCAGGACGCCCACCACCACAAACGGCACGCCGCCAACGAGGATCTGTGAGCCAACCGCGTTTGCGCTGAGCTTGAGGGCGTCTGCTGTGGCGGAGCCGATGACGGCAACGCGCAGCCCCGCCTGGTTTTCGGCGGCCGTGATGAACGAGCCCACCCAGATGTCGTAGGCCCGCACCTTCTGGAACTCGGGCGTGATGCCCGAGATTGATGTGGTGGTGTTGTTTGCGCCCGACACGACCACCGCAACGCTCGACACCGTGGGCGCCACTTGGTCCACGCCATCGAGCGCGGCAATCGCGTTTGCGTCCTCAAGTGTGAGCGTGTTGGCGCTGCCGGCGGCGCCTCGGACAAAGCCAAACCGGTTGGCGCCCGGGCTGATGCTGATGAGGTTGGTGCCCAGCCCTTCAATCAGGTTGGTGATCCCAGACGTGGCGCCCTGGGCCACCGAGACGAGCGCGACGATGGCGCCCACCCCGATGATCACGCCCAGCATCGTGAGCAGCGCGCGCAGCCGGGCGGCGGCAAGACGCGACAGCGCCAGGGGCACCAGTTCAAGCCACAGGAGTGGGCTGCCCTGGGTGCCCTGGCTGCCCCTGCCGGGCTCGGGGCCCGAAGGCGTTATCACGCTGTCACGGCTTGGCGGTTGGCGCCGCCGTGGCGGTTGCACCGCCGGGGCCCGTGGG
Organism: uncultured Chloroflexota bacterium; assembly: GCA_903924005.1. Taxonomy (GTDB): domain Bacteria; phylum Chloroflexota; class Limnocylindria; order Limnocylindrales; family CSP1-4; genus CAIXZV01. Next base: position 4,437 of record CAIXZV010000492.1, read on the forward strand.
GAACGTCTGGACAAGGTCCTTCGCCGACACGGTCCCGGTCACCACCACAGCGCCCGCGTCGATGCCGCTCTTGATCTCCGCGTACTCGGCGGTGAGCAGCCCCACCACCACGCTCACCGTGCGCGTCTCGTTTGGCGCCGTCAGCACCTGCAGCGTGTACGCGCCGGGGACGCCGCCGATGGCGGACGCCGGGACGGCCACGACACCCGTGGCAAGCGACGTGGTGATGTCGATGCTGGCGGTCATGCCGGGCGCGATGCCGTCGGGTGCCGCAGGCACAGCGATGACCAGGTCATACGACACGATCCCGCTTGCGCTCTTGGTGGGGTTTGCAAGATCAATGGAGCTCACGGAGCCCGTGGTCTTTGCGCCAAGCGAGGCGATCGCGACATCGGCCGGCTGGCCAAGCCCAAGCCTGGGCAGATCAGACTCGGTCACGGACGCGGTGATCTCCACGGCCGCCGAGCGGACGCGGATGACGGTGCCGCTCGCGATGTCGCCAACGCGGATGCTGACCTTGGAGACGATGCCGTCGATGGGGGCGCGGATCACGGCCAGATCCAGCGTCTTCTGGGCGTCGTCCACTGCGGCCTGCGCCTTCACGACGTTTGCCTTGTCAGCCTCAACCAGGGCCGTGGTGTCCACGCCCGTGGCGCCCGCATAGGCCAGGTTGGCGGATGTGAGCGCCAGCGTTGCCGCGGCCACGGCGTTTGCCGCCTGTGTATTGGCGCGCTGCGTCTGGCTCCCGACGGTGGCGAGCGCACGGGTGGCGGCGGTGATGGCGGCATGGTCGGCTGCGAGCACCGGCGGCAGGGCTCCTGCCAACGTGTCGCGCGCCAGGGCGTCCTTTGCGTCCTGCAGCGCGGCCGATGCCTGGGAGACGGAGAGGCTGCTGGCGGCCTTCGTCTGCGTCAGCGCGGTTCGCGCCTGGTCCAGCGCCAGTTGCGCCTGGGTCACGGCAAGCTTGGCGCGGGCCTTGCTGTTCTCGGTGACCGGCGTCTGGTCCGCGGTCAGCCGCGCTTGCGCAGCCGTCAGCGTGGATTGCGCGATGGCGAGCGACTGCTGCGCATCGGCGGTGTCGGCCGCGGCCAGGACGTCGCCCTTGCGGACGGCCTTGCCCTCCGTCGCGGTCACGCTGGCGACCGTCCACGTCTGCGCGCCTGCGGCAGCGGAACCTGCAGACGAGCTCGACGAGCCGGATGAGCCGCCAACCGACGTGGCCGCCGACGTTGTCCCCGCCGTACGCCGCGGCTTCGAGCCAAAGGCCAGCGCGTAGTCGTCCACCGGGCGGACGGATCCGCTCACGGCAACGGAGTCGCGCACGTCCATCTTCGTCGCGATGGCCGTCAGGTACGTGATGGCCGGCGTGCGCGGGGCGAAGACGCCGGTTGCGCCGGCAATCCCGATGACGCCGACGATCACGACCAGCGATCCCGCGATCACGACCCATTTTCGGCTCATGCGGTTGCCCAGCCTCCTTGGCACGGCCCGATCCTTGGACGCGTGCGAACGGTGTGCTCCGAAGGTACCGCAGGGGGCCCGTTCAGGCGGTGGCCGGCACAGCACACGCGCGCCGCTTCGCGCACGACGAGCGTTGGGACGGCAAGCCCCATGCTGCGGGCCCCTGCCCTGGCCGACGTCGCCGTCCTTCGCGGGCTTGCCGCGCGGGTCGCCGAGATCGCCGCGCTGCCCGCCCAGCAGGCGACGATCAGCCTGTGGAAGGCCACGAACGCGCTGCGCCCGGTCCGCCCGATGGTGATGATCGACCGGATCCCCTGGCACGAGATGAACATCGACGACGAGCTGACGCTCCGGACGGCGGACGCGTTCGCCCGCGAGCTCGAGACGGAGCTGCGCCGCACGCTCTACCAGTGGGCCCACATGCGCGCGGACATGGTGGTGCGGCCGCTGGTGCAGGTCGCCAAGGTGATCGTGGATGACGGTCTTGGCGCGGGCAAGGTTGAGGAGACCCTGGCGCAGGACGCCGAGAACGAGATCGTCGCCCACCGCTACATCGACCAGATCGCCGATGAGGTCGACGAGCGCAAGATCCGCGTCCCCACCGTGCGGCTTGACGCGGCCGCCACGACCCAGCGGGAGGCCAAGGCGCACGAGGCGCTCGACGGCATCCTCGAGGTCCAGATGCAGGGCATCGTCCCCTCGTACAAGCTGTGGGACCAGGTGGTCGAGATGTGCAACGCCGAGCTGGTGCTGTTTGACCTGGCTGACCGGCCCGAGCACATGATGGCGATCGCCGTGGCGTGGTCGGCGGCGTGGCAGGCCTACCTCGACATCCTCGAGCGCGACGGCCTGCTTGGCTTCGACCAGACGTACATCGACTGCGCCGGCGCCTTTACGGACGAGCTGCCCGCGGACGGCTTCGACGCGGGCAAGCCGATGGCAAAGGACCTCTGGACCTGCGGGAACGCCCAGATCTTCGGCTCGTTGTCGCGGGCCATGACCGGGGAGTTCGAGCTCCCGTTCGCCGCCCAGTGGTACGCGCGCTTCGGCCTTGGCTACTACGGCTGCTGCGACCCGCTCCACAACAAGATCGACCTTGTGCGTCGCATCCCCAACATCCGCAAGATCTCAGGCAGCCCGTGGGCGAACCTGCCCAAGATCGCCGAGCAGACGGGCGGCGACTTCGTGCTGTCGTGCAAGCCCAACCCGGCCCCGCTCGCGCTGGACGCCTGGGACGTGGAGCCGCCACTCGCCGACGTGCGTCGCTCCATCGAGGTCGCGGCCGGCACGGGCAGGCCGGTTGAGCTGATCCTCAAGGACATCAGCACGGTCCGCCGCCAGCCCC